>JAYSWK010000028.1:0-2492 GCA_043718085.1 Rhodobacterales bacterium | reverse complement strand
TTGCCATTGGTGTGCTGAGCTTTCTACTTCAGAATTTTGTAATCGGGCTGGGCAGGGTGGTCGGTCAGCATCTGGAAGTTCAGGTGCCATGGGATCGGGTTTTGCCTCAACGCATCGTCCAGTTCCGCGCCGGTCGGATCACGCCCCAATGCACGGTGCGCTTTGTTGCGTTGCAATGCGAGCCAAAGCTCGTCCAATAAGGTTTCCCCTTCACGAATGGCGGCGAACTCGGTGGTCAGGAAGGCTTCCAGTTCTTCGACCTGACCCGATTGTGCGGCGACCTGCGCACGCGCAAGGATTACCCGCTCGCGCTCCAGAATGGCGGGCGAGAGTTTTTCAAGAAACTGCGACATCTGCTGGAACCGACCGGCTTTCCGGAAGAAATCGACGATTTCGTCGGCCAGATCGGGCGGAGCGCCGGGCAGAGACCACGCCAGCAGATAGGCTTGTTCTGCCGCGTCATGCGTTGCCGCAACCAAAGCACGTTGGCGATAGCCAAGCCAAGTTGGCTTCATCGTCAAGGACCGCTCGTAAAGGTCGGCAGCATCGGCGTCACGACCTTCATTCAAGGCAGCCAGTCCCAGCAGCAGGGCGTGCAGCCAAGTCTCGCCATGCGCATTGGCGCTTTTCACAAGTGCCTCGGTCCAGCGGATAGAAACGGCAAAGTCGGACGGAACCTGGGCAAGCGCGGCGGGCGAAAACCGGCTTTCATCGACAAGGTCATCCCAGGCGGATCGCGCCGCCGCGGGGGTCGAGAAATCAAGTCCTGCCGCGATCGGCCTTCCCATCAGGCGTTCGTCGCGGCCTCCCCAAGGCGAGCCTATCGACAGGCGATGGTCGGCCGGCCGCGAAGATACTTCACGAAGGAAATGATCGATATCGTCCAGTTCAGCGACGGGAAACCGCTGGTCTACTACATGGCCAGCGGCTGCTACGGCTTCTTGATAATCGGCGGAATGGGTCCGTTTCGCGTCGACCTCCAATGCGGCGTAGCATTCCGTCCAGTGGATTTCGCTTTTGCCCGGAAACGCAAACCTCTGGTTCTGGGTTGGCGTGAACCCGCTTTGGATTTCGATGTAGTCGCCTTTGCCCGGCTGCGAGAGGAAGTCCATCCAGTGCTTGCCACCCGGCGCGTTGCCAAAATAGAAGAATTTTCGGCCGCGCATCCGGTCGGTTGCGGTTTGGACCAGACCGACTCCACCCGCATCCAATGCGGCAATCCACAACCGGGGGGCGTCAGGTGCGCGAAAGAAAACCGAAGTCGCGTTGCGCCAGTTGTCGGGGTAAGATCCATCAAACCGCGCTGGATCAGGGAAGGGCAACCGCGCAAGCTCGTTGCCCGGCAGGACATGCTCGACGCCGTATTCCGCTGGGCTGAGAACGCGCAGCCCTGGCGTCGCAGCGACGGCGGTATTTGTCCACCAGAAGCCCAGTATGTCGGTCGGGTCGGGGTTGATGATGCGGCCGTGCATGAACAGCCGGTCGTCGCCATCAGGCACGAAAAGATCGATCTGCCAAGCCGCTTCCATCACGCGGTCAAACTCATAGATCCGAAGTACCGGGCCACGCTCGGTTTCAAGCGTCGCGACAAAGACGGTCGCGCAGGCCACCGGGGTATGTCCTGGAACTACGCCATTCCATTCGATGCCGCCCGGAAACCAAGCATTCAACAGGCCGAGGTTTCCGGGCTGAAAAACCGGATTTGCAAACAGCAACTCGCGGTCCAGGCGATGGTCGCGCAGACTTGTCACGCGCCCACCAAAACCCGGGGCGATGGCCACGCACAGGTGGCCGTTGTCGAGGGTGACGAGCGGCACTGTCGTCTGAGTCTGACTGCGATCATAATCGTCGTACACCTGATACGGCAGGATCGAATCCTTGCCGTGCAGGAAGCTGAGGTCGGTTTCCTCGGGACTCAATCCGCGATGCGGGGGGATCGGTTTGCCAAGGACCGGTTGCTGCCAGCTGAATTTCGGCAAGGGATTGGGCGGGCCCAGCCGTGCCGCAGGAATTTGCATGGTCGTCGCAGTGATCCTCGCCCGGTTTGCCGCAGCATCTTTCGGTGTCGTCATTTCACACCTCCCATCGTGATACCGCTGATCATCCGTTCGGACAGGAACAGAAAAATCAGGATGGTGGGGACCATGACGATGGTTACTCCGGCGAAAAGTCCGGCCCAATCGCCGCCCGAATACTTCATCGATGTGATCAAGGAATACATTCCCAAAGACAGAGTGCGGTTTTCCGGGCTGTCGATCAGGACCAGCGACAGCTGGAACTCGTTCCAAAGCCCGACGAAATTAAGAATTGCGACAGTCAGGATGCCCGGTTTTGCGAGGGGCAGCATGACATAAAGGAAAACCTGCCAATCCTTGCAGCCGTCTATTCGCGCGGCGGATTCAAGCTCTGACGGCAGTGAGGAAAAGAACCCTTGCAAGACAAAGACAGTGAATGGCACCGACAGTGCGACATAGGCGAGGCCGAGCCCAAAC
>JAYSWK010000270.1:0-4554 GCA_043718085.1 Rhodobacterales bacterium | reverse complement strand
TCGGGCCGGGCGCGAAAGTGCCGTCGAAAGCCTTTGATGACTGGCTGGCCGTCACGATGGGCAAGACGGGCCGCGCCCGCACCGATGCGCTGCTGGATTGGGAAAGCGCGCCCTATGCCAGGGTCTGCCATGCGCAGGAAGATCACCTTGTGCCGCTTTTCGCCGCCCTTGGCGCGGCCGAGCAAGAGGCCGCCACCATGGTCTATCACGACGAGAACGTCTTTGGCGGCGTCACAGCCTCCAGTTACCGCATCGGGTAACCTTGCGCGTCGACGGACCGTGGTCGCGCCTATTTCACCGGGGTCGAGGTCAGCATGACTTCGACCCTGCGGTTGCGCTGCCGTCCCTCGGGCGTCTGATTGGTGGCCCTGGGGGCCAGATACCCCGCACCCTGCGCATCTATCTGCGCCCCATCCGCACCCAGCCGGTCGATCAGCCATTGCCGCACCACCTGTGCCCTTTGCTTTGACAACGCGACATTGCCCGCCAAGCTGCCCGACGCATCGGTATGGCCGACCAGCGTGACCCGCAGCACGGGATTGGCCTGCAACCATGCCGCCAAAGCCGCAAGCGAGGCATAGTCACCATCCTCCAGCGCGGCCTTGCCCGAGGCAAAGACCAGATCATCCAGTGCAGCGGTTCCGTTCTGCGCGATCACCGCCCCAAGATCCGTTTCAGCGGCAGGCGCCAGGGGTGTCTCGGGTTCAACCATGTCCGGCCCGACGGCCGGCGCTTCGACCACAGGTGCCACGGGGGCCAGGGCTTGGGCGTCCTTTGGCAAAGGCGTGACCGATGTCACCTGCACAAATCCCTGATCCAGTGACCGGCTGACCAATAGGTTCACCATGCCGCCCGACCCATCCTCGGCCACCAGATAGCGGAAATCCCCCAGATCGACATGCATCTGCGGCTCGGGCAGCACATCCATCCCAAAGCGGAAATCATAACCGCCGCAACCCGTGGTGTCACATTCAAAGATCACGGCAAATCCCGCTTGCACCAACTGATCCTTCAACGGGCTGATCAGCACCAAAGTGCCGTCCCGCGCCCCCTCCAGCCGGTAGGCCATCTGCGAAAGTCGTCCTTCCACGACACGGCTTGGCACGCTGGCGCCGTCAAACGCCGCCACGGGTAAGGCCACGCGCGCCGGGGCTTCGGCGCGGCGTCCGATCAGCTCAGTGGCGGCGGTGAACGTCAGGTTCGGCACTTGCGCCGACAGGGGAGCCGCGTCCAGCAGAAAGGTCAGGCAAAGAAGGGATGTCTTGATCAAGTTCGGGGCCTTTTCCGGCTCATTTCTGACGATAGTGATACTGACCCGCAACGCGCATCCCCAGCCCGGCATAAAGTGCCCGCGCCGCAATGTTCGCCTCGGTCACGACCAGCCCCAGGGTATCAGCGCCTTCGCCCCGCGCCCAGTGCGCTGCCGCCCGCAGGATGTTTTGCGCGGAACCTTGCCTGCGATGGATCGGCGTGACCTCCAGGGCATGCAGCATGGCAATCCGGCCATGGACCGCGACAAAGGCCACGCCGGTCGGGCGATCCGCGGCGCGCGACAGGATCACCGTCTTTGGCCCGCTGGCCCTGTTCATCACGGCAACCCTGGCCGGGCCGATGTGACCTCCGGCCCAGATGTCCCGCGCGATCTGCAAGGGCGGCCAATGGGGAAAGGTCGTGAAAAAGCGCGGCGCGTCAAAGGCCTCCAGCGCGGCGGCATAGGCCACGACCGGGTCGATCCTGGCATAGCCCCGCCGCGCCAGCGCCGCATCCAGCTTGGCATCTGCGGGCCTTATCATGAACAAGGGCGCGGCCATTGCGACCTCTGCCTGGTCTATATCGGCCTCGACCCAAGCCCCTTCGGCACTGGCAGCCGAGACCCGCTTGCCACCCCCCGCCCCGTCACGCAAAAGCCAGGGGCCAAGGTGCCGCACGGCCTTGGGGGGCCAGGTCGCTTCCATCGCCCGGAAAAGTTCATCTTCGGTCATGCGAATAGTGCACTCAACTCGGCAAAGCCCGCGTCAAGCCGGGCCTCGTCGGTGCCCCGCACCACCAGATGGGTCCCGTAATTGCCGTTTTGGTTGAACGGGTATGACCCCATCGACAGGTCGGGATATCGGGCGGCAAGGGCCGCGAAATCGCTGGCAATCTCGCCCTCGCCGCGCATCAGTCGCAAGGTGCGGCTGATCAGGGGCTTGCCGCCTGTCAACTGCGCCAGAACACCGTCCAGCATGGCTTCGAAAATCCGGGGCACACCTGCCATGACATGAACATTGTCCAGGGTGAACCCCGGCGCGACCGACACCGGATTGTCGATCAAAAGCGCCCCGTCAGGAATGCGCGCCATGCGCTGGCGGGCCGCGTTGAACTCCTGCCCCTGACGGGCATAATGCGCGGCCATCAGCGCCATCGCATCTGCCCGGTGCGTGATGCCAACGCCAACAGCCGCTGCCATCGCATCCGCCGTGATGTCATCATGCGTCGGCCCGATCCCGCCCGAGGTGAACACATGGGTCCAACAGCCCCGCAGCGCATTGACCCCCGCCACGATCGCCCCGTGATCATCCGCCACAACGCGCACTTCGCGCAGGTCTATGCCGCGCGCGGTCAGCGCCTGCGCCAGATAATGCATGTTGCTGTCACGGGTCCGCCCGGACAGGATCTCGTCGCCGATCACCAGCATGGCAGCGGTGGGATTGGTCATGCGCGGCACCTCTTTGAACGCGGTATAATCCCCGCCCTCTGGCAAAAGCCAGTGCCTTGGATTATTTAGGCCGAGAGTGGTCGGTTTGACCGAAAGGATCTAAGCGTGGATGACATGCGCGGCCGGGTAACACGGGACGGAATTCGCATCTACGAGGATGCGGATTTCGCAGGCATGCGCGAGGCCGGGCGGATCGCCGCCCTGATTCTGGATGATGTCGGGGCCCTCGTGACGCCAGGCACGACCACGGGCGATATCGACGATTTCATCCGGGGCGAGGTGACGCGCCATGGCGCCATGTCGGCCACCATCGGCTACAAGGGTTACAGCCACGCTTCGTGCATTTCGGTCAATCATGTGGTCTGCCACGGCATCCCCGGCGCCAAGATCCCTGGCCGCTCGTCCGACGCGCTGGTCGATTCCGATATTTTGAACATCGACGTGACGGTGATCGCGGGCGGCTGGTTTGGCGACAGCAGCCGCATGTATGTCGCAGGCCGCGCCAAACCCTTTGCCGAACGGCTGATCCGCGTGACCCATGACGGGCTGATGCGCGGCATTGCCGCCGTCAAGCCCGGCCACACCTTTGGCGACATCGGCCACGCGATCCAAAGCTTTGTCGAGGCCAACCGCATGTCCGTGGTGCGCGACTTCTGCGGCCACGGTCTTGGCCGCGTCTTTCACGCCCCGCCCAACGTGCTGCACTATGGTCGCCCCGGCACCCAGGCCGTGCTGGAAGAAGGCATGTTCTTCACCATCGAACCCATGGTCAACCTGGGCCGCCCCGAGACCAAGGTGCTGGCCGATGACTGGACCGCGATCACCCGCGACAAAAGCCTGTCCGCCCAGTTCGAACATTCCATCGGCGTGACAGCCACGGGCTGCGAGATTTTCACCCTCTCGCCCGGCGGCAAGTTCTTCCAGCCGTAAGGTCTGCGTCAGCCCTGGCCCCGCGACGGTCTTTGCGTGCCAAGCCTTGGATGCAACCTGCCCGCAACACCCCAGGCCAGCCCCATCAGCCCCGCCGTCGCCGCAAAGATCGCGGCCGTCGGGGCAACATACAGCACCGCCCATGCCATGCCCGGCGTCACGATGGACGACACATCGCGGAAGCTGGAATAGACCGCCGACATCTCGGTCCGCTCGCTGGGCTTGACCGACATCAGGAACGGCAGCCCGCCGATCACATCCAGCGTCACCAGAAAGACCGAGGCCGCCATCATCACCCCCACCGTCAGCCACGGCAAGGGTGCCACCAGCGCCGATGCCAGGAACAGCCCGCCGCACAGACCAAAGGCCCAGCGCACCGACACGCGCACCGAATGCCTGCGCGCATAGCGCAGCAACATGGGGGCCGCAAACAGCAAGGCGTTGGACACTGACAGCGCAATCCCGCCCACCTTGTTGCCCAGACCCTGCTCGATGCAGAAATAGGGCAGATAGACGACATAGACCCACCAGCCCGTGGACCGGATCACGGCGAAACTCCACCCCGCAATCAGACGCGGCTGGGCAAAGAAGCGGCCCAGATAGGCCAACGGGTTGACCGCCGGGCCCGCCGCCTTGGCGATCTGCTTGCCGTTGCCCAGACGCAGGATCCAGAACGCCGTGATCAGCGCCGCCGCAAAGCCCCCCGCCATCAGAAAGGGCAGGGGCTGCCACTGATCATGCAGCCAGACCCCCAGCATCGGCCCCACGGCCCAGGGGGTCGCCGCATAGAACATCTGCAGGCTTTGCCCCCGCCCCAGATTGGCGCGATCGACATAATCCATCACATAGGCGTTGAAGCAGACGAAATTCGTCACCGTCGCCATGGAATTGCACATCAGCGCCAAGAACACGCTCATGGGCGTGCC
>JAYSWK010000269.1:0-4554 GCA_043718085.1 Rhodobacterales bacterium | reverse complement strand
GCAGCGGTTTCCGATTCCATTCAAACCCATCCCGCTTTAGCGCGTGTCGCGTTCAACCAGATAGAAGCATTCACCTTGGACCCCCGAGGCAGCGATTGCTCTTGCAAACGCGTTCGGGGTGCAGGTGAATTCAATTGAACGCGACACACTCTCGGCCCAAATTTCTTTGAAGAAATTTGCAAAACTTTTCGAAAAGTTTTGGCGGCCCCGCGTTCAGCCCCTGTGCTGCCGGATCAACCCCAGAACCTCGCGCACGGCGGTCAGCACATTGGTGCCCGGCCCAAAGATCGCGCGCACGCCGTGCTGTTTCAGCACGTTGTAATCCTGCGCCGGAATGACCCCGCCACAGATCACCAGCGCCTTGCTTTCCGCCGCCTTCAACGCCCGCACCAGTTGCGGCGCCAGCGCCATATGCCCTGCCGCCTGGCTCGAGACGCCGACAACATCCACGCCCCTGGCCACGGCCTCTGCCGCCGCTTCTTCCGGCGTCTGAAACAATTCGCCCATAGCCACGTCAAAGCCCACATCGGCAAAGGCGCCACCGATGACCTTGGCCCCCCGGTCGTGGCCGTCCTGACCAAGCTTGACCACCATCATCCGGGGCGGGCGTCCCAGCGCCGCGGTCATCGCGGCCACATCCGCCTTGACCGCCGCATAGGCCGCATCCCCCTCATAGGCCGCGCCATAGACGCCCGAGACGGTTTCCACCGCCGCCTGATGCCGACCAAAGGCCGCTTCCATTGCCAGGGAAATCTCGCCGACCGTGGCCCGCACCCGCGCGGCCGCCACCGCTGCCGCCAAAAGGTTGCCCTGTCCCCGCGCGGCCCCGGTCAGCGCCGCCAGCGCCGCCGCCACCGCCGCCCCGTCGCGCGTCTTGCGCAGGGTCACCAGCCGCGCCACCTGGGCCTCGCGCACCGCGTGATTGTCCACCACCCGGATCGCCAGCTCGGCCTCTTCGGCCAGCTTGTATTTGTTGACCCCGACCACGACCTCTTCGCCCCGGTCCACCATGGCCTGCCGCCGTGCCGCTGTCTCCTCGATCCGGCGCTTGGGCAGACCCGCCGCCACCGCCGCCACCATGCCCCCCATGGCCTCGACCTCTTCCATCAGCGCCCAGGCCTTGTCAGCAAGTTCCGCCGTCAGGGCCTCGACATAGTAGGATCCCGCCAACGGATCGGCGACATGGGTGATCCCGGTTTCCTCCTGCAAGATCAGTTGCGTATTCCGCGCGATCCGGGACGAGAATTCGGTGGGCAGCGCCATCGCCTCGTCGAACGAGTTGGTGTGCAGCGACTGCGTGCCGCCCAGAGCCGCCGCCATCGCCTCATAGGCGGTGCGCACGATGTTGTTGTAAGGATCCTGCTCTTGCAAGCTCACGCCAGAGGTTTGGCAATGCGTGCGCAGCATCAGGCTTTCCACTTTCTGCGCCCCAAAGCCCTGCATGATGCGGTGCCACAAAAGCCGTGCCGCCCGCAGCTTGGCCGCCTCCATGAAGACATTCATCCCGATGGCGAAGAAAAAGCTCAGCCGGGGGGCAAAGGCATCCACATCCATGCCGCGCACCAGGGCCGCGCGCACATAATCGCGCCCATCGGCCAAAGTATAGGCCAGCTCCTGCACCAGGTTCGCCCCGGCCTCCTGCATGTGATAGCCCGAGATCGAGATCGAATTGAACTTCGGCATTTCGGCCGCCGTATATTCGATGATATCGGCCACGATCCGCATCGAGGGTTCAGGCGGGTAGATATAGGTGTTGCGCACCATGAACTCTTTCAGAATATCATTCTGAATGGTGCCCGAAAGATCGGCGCGCGACACGCCCTGTTCCTCGCCCGCCACGATGAAGGCGGCCAGAACCGGGATCACCGCCCCGTTCATCGTCATGGAAACGCTGATCTTTTCCAGCGGAATGCCGTCGAACAGCGCCTTCATGTCCTCGACACTGTCTATCGCCACCCCAGCCTTGCCGACATCGCCAAAAACCCGCGGGTGATCACTGTCATAGCCGCGATGCGTCGCCAGATCGAAGGCGACCGAGACGCCCTGCTGCCCCGCCGCCAACCCCTGCCGATAAAAGGCGTTGCTTTCCTCAGCGGTCGAAAACCCGGCATATTGCCGGATGGTCCAGGGCCGCCCGGCATACATCGTGGCCCGCACCCCGCGCGTGAACGGCGCCACCCCCGGCACCCCGCCCAAATGCGGCAGACCCGCCACATCCGCGGCGGTGTAGAGCGGCTTGACCGCAATGCCCTCCAACGTGTTCCACGTCAGGCTTTCGGGGTCACGTCCCTTCAATTCCTTGCGGGCCAGTGCTTCCCAGGCGGACTTGTCAGTCACTTCATCACCCATTTCATCCGTTCATAAATATCCTCGGGTGAGCCATTGGTATCGCCATTGGTCCGAGATACCAATGGCTCGGGGGGGCGAGCCCCCCGGCCTTGGTCATTCAAACTCCATGATCACCGCATCGACCCTCAGGCTTTCGCCCGCCGCAGCGCTGATCTTCTTCACCACCCCGACCCGCTCGGCCCGCAGGATGTTTTCCATTTTCATCGCCTCGACCGTGGCCAAAGCCTGGCCCTCCTGCACCTCGTCGCCCTCGGCCACGGCCAGCCGCACCAGCATCCCGGGCATCGGGCACAACAGGAATTTCGACGTGTCCGGCGGCAGCTTTTCAATCATCAGCCGGGCCAGTTCGGCAGCACGCGGCGTGCGGACCAATACTTTCAGATCAGCGCCGCGCAACCGCACCCGAAACCCCATCGGCACCTTGGCGACCTTCATCACCAGCGCCTGGCCCTCCACAACCAGCCGCGCCAGAGGCTCGCCGGGCTTCCAGTCGCTCACGACCCGCAGCGCCGTCCCGTCGGCAAAGCGCACGGTCGACCCTTCGGGATCCGCCGCAATCGTCACGGCCAAAGCCTCGCTTTGCATATCGACCACCCACATGTCGCCAACCTTGCGCTTGTGGTTGTCCATCGTGCCGGAAATGCGGGTGCGCCGGATCTCGGCCACCCGGTGCATGGCCGCCGCCGCCGCCGCCACGCGCCGCACCAAATCGGGCTCCAGCACCGCGCCCTTGAAGCCATCGGGATATTCCTCGGCAATGAAGGCCGTGGTGATATTGCCCGACACAAAGCGCGGATGATCCATCACGGCGCCCACAAAGGGCAGATTATGCCCGATGCCCTCGACCTCGAACGTGTCCAAAGCCAGCCGCATCTCATCGATCGCAGCACCCCTTGTCGGCCCCCAGGTGCACAGCTTGGCGATCATCGGGTCGTAATACATCGAGATCTCGCCCCCCTCATAAACGCCCGTGTCATTGCGCACGATCCCACCACGCGCGGTCGTGCCTTCGACCGGCGGGCGATAGCGCGTCAAGCGGCCGATCGAGGGCAGAAAGTTGCGATAGGGGTCTTCGGCGTAAAGCCGGCCTTCCATGGCCCAGCCATTGATCTTCAGATCACCCTGGGCAAAGGGCAGCTTTTCCCCCGCCGCCACCCGGATCATCTGTTCGACAATATCGACCCCGGTAATCAGTTCCGTCACCGGATGCTCGACTTGCAACCGCGTGTTCATCTCCAGGAAAAAGAAATTCCGCGCCCCGTCCACGATGAATTCCACCGTCCCGGCACTGGTATAGCCCACCGCCCGCGCCAGCGCACAGGCCTGCTCGCCCATGGCCTTGCGCGTGGCCGCGTCCAGAAAGGGCGAGGGCGCTTCTTCGATCACCTTCTGGTTCCGCCGCTGGATCGAACATTCCCGCTCATGCAGGTAAACGCAGTTTCCGTGCCCGTCGGCCAGAACCTGGATCTCGATATGTCGCGGCTGTGTCACGAACTTCTCAATGAAGATGCGGTCATCGCCAAAACTTGCCGCCGCCTCATTCTTCGACGACTGGAACCCTTCGCGCGCCTCGGCATCGTTCCAGGCAATGCGCATCCCCTTGCCGCCCCCGCCAGCCGAGGCTTTGATCATCACCGGATAGCCGACCTGCGCCGCGATCAAGGCCGCATGTTCCGCGTCGTCGATCAGCCCCATGAAGCCCGGCACCGTGCTGACATTGGCCGCCTGCGCCAGCTTTTTCGAGGTGATCTTGTCCCCCATCGCCTCGATGGCACCCGAAGGCGGCCCGATGAACACCACGCCCGCCGCCTCCAAAGCCGCCGCAAAGGCGCGGTTCTCGGACAGAAAGCCGTAACCGGGATGCACCGCCTCGGCCCCGGTCGCCTTGACCGCCGCCATGATCTTGTCGATCACGATATAGCTTTGTGCCGCCGGTGCCGGGCCGATATGCACCGCCTCGTCGGCCATTTTCACATGCAGGCCATTGCGGTCGGCATCCGAATAGACCGCCACCGTGGCAATGCCCATCGTCCTGGCCGTCTTGATGACGCGGCACGCAATCTCGCCCCGGTTGGCGATCAGGATCTTCTTGAACATCTCACTCCCTTCCAGCCGCCCTCTGCGGGGCGTGCCAATGAAAAGGCCACCCGGGGAATGCCCCGGATGGCCTTGATGTTGCCGTTCGGGCGGATCAACCGCCCGACG
>JAYSWK010000268.1:0-1797 GCA_043718085.1 Rhodobacterales bacterium | reverse complement strand
GGCGACAACCTCAAGTTCAACGTGTCGCTGATCGCGCCGATCGCCATGGAAGAAAAGCTGCGCTTCGCCATCCGCGAAGGCGGCCGCACCGTCGGTGCCGGCGTCGTCTCGAAGATCATCGAGTAAGGCTTCTGATCAGACAAGATATCAGGGGCGCGTCGGGAAACCGCCGCGCCCCTTGTCATGTCGGCCCCTGGTCAGCACAGTTGACCGGGGCCGCAATTTCCCGGATATTCATTGCCATGCGGGCCTGTCTGACGCCGATGCTCCGCAGTTCTGACGCCTTGGCTGCATTCATTGCAATTTGAAAAGGATAGAATTCATGGCACTTCAAGCTTTTCTGACCGGGGTTTCCTCGGCCACGACCATCGCAAATCTGGGCACGACCGATGATGCGGTGGTGGGCGCGCAGGCGACGCTGATTTCCGCAGGGACGGCCATCTCTGGCACAGGCAGCAACCATAGCGTGACCGTTCTTGGTGCAGTCTACGGGGCCGGCACCGGGGTCTATCTGGGCGGCGTGGGGGCCAATTTCAACGAGGTGAACATATCCCGGTCCGGCCAGATCCAGTCGTACGGCACGGCGATCCACCTCGTTGGCCTGGGGGGAAACATCCAGAATTCGGGACAGATCTCTGGCGCCTACGGCGTTCTGTTTCAAAGCGACCTCGGCGGATTTCTGGAGATTCTGAACTATGGCTCGATCATCGCGACCAGCGGGATCCGGGTGATCGGGACCGCGTCTGCCTCGATCACCAACACAGGGCAGATCGAGGCCAGCAATTGGGCCTATTATGTGGATGACATCGCCACGACAAGTTTCATCAACCGGGGCACGATCACCGGGGCGTTCAATTTTGGTGACAAGGTGGACAGTCTGGTCAGCAAGGGCGGCATCATCGGTTCGATCTACATGAATGCCGGAAATGACAGCGTCACCCTGAGGGGGGCAAACGAAACCTCGGTCACTTTGGGCGATGGCGACGACTATTTCAATGGCCGGGGCCTGACGCCACAAAGCATTTCGGTCTGGGGCGATCTGGGGGATGATCACTTCCTTCTGGGGGCGGCCGAAGAGTATATCGACGGCGGCGACGGGATCGATTCAATCGACTATTCCCAGTCACGGGCCGCCGTGCAGATCTATCTTGACGGCGTGGGACAGGGCACCGGACTGGCCTTGGGCGACACCTATTACGGCATCGAAAACGCCTATGCCGGTTACAAGAACGACCGGGTGGTCGGTTCGGATGTTGCCAACATTTTGGGTGGCAATCGGGGCAATGACACGGTGTCGGGCGGTCTGGGCGACGACACGCTATCAGGTGATCAGGGTGCCGACACGTTGACGGGTGGCGGCGGCAACGACACCTTCTCTTTCTGGGCGCTGCCGGACGCGGGGGCGGACACCATCCTCGACTTTCGCAACAGTGTCGGCAACAATGACGTGCTGCAGATGTCGGCCGGGGGATTTGGCGGTGGACTGGTGGCCGGGTCGCTGGCCCCGTCGCAGTTCCAGTCGCGCGCGGACCATGTGGCGCAGGACAGCAACGACAGGTTCATCTTCGACACCACCGACGCCTCTTTGTGGTTCGATGTGGACGGCAACGGGGCGGCGGCGGCGGTGATGGTCGTCGATCTGCAGGCCTCGGCCACATTCACGGTGGCCGATATCACGCTGATCTGAAGCGGTGCTGCGGTGGCGCTGATCAAGGGTCTGCCGGTCAAGGGCAGCGCGTTTGTCGCCAAGCGCGGCACCGCAGTGCGCAACATCCGGCTGGTGCCGAACCATCCCGG
>JAYSWK010000267.1:0-4564 GCA_043718085.1 Rhodobacterales bacterium | reverse complement strand
CCCCCTTTTTCATGCATGTCCAAGTTTTGGACATCTTATTTTATCTTGCATTCACAATGGCTTGCAAATTTTCGTTAACCTTCTGGAAAGGGTATGGTCAATCAGATGTGACGACCTTGCGCGGGCAAACCGGCCTCATGCCCGGTCGTCCGAAAGGTTCAACGCCACCACCCAGCGGGTCTTGCCGATGGGGCGCAGGCGGGTGAAGCCTTGGGCTTCAAAGGCCGACAGGGTGCCGCCCCACAGGAAGGACGATGAGGTTTTCTGGTGCGAGGTATCGTCGGGATAGCCCTCGACCGCCCCGCCGCCAAGGGCCCTGATCTGGTTCAATGCGCCAGAAAGGGCAAGATGGGCGACCCCGCGGTGGCGGTGCGTCGACCCGACGAAGACGCAGGTGATGCGCAAGTCGGGTGGTGTCGCGCGGCCGCGTTCATAGACCTAGCGGTTCTTGATGCGGGGCAGGGTGTCCGTCGGGCCGAACTGGCACCAGCCGACGCAATCGGGCCCGTCGAAAGCCAGCGCCGCATGGGCGGTGCCGTCTGCCACCCTGGCAGCTTTCATCGCGCGCCGCTCGGCCGGGGTCTGTTGGCGCGGGGTGGAAGGCCATGCACCAGCACCCACCCCAGACGCCGTGATGCGCCGCGATCAGGGCGGCATAGGGGGCCCAGGTTGCGGGCTTCAGGGGTTGCGTCGTGAGGGGCATGACCAGGATGGGCAAACCGCCCTTTCCGGTGCCCCGGAGCGGGCAAACTGCCCATCCTACAAGGGGAAGGGTGACGTGTAGGATGGGCAATTTGCCCATCTTGGTCAAGCCGCCCCCATTGAGTTTGCCCGCATCAGGCCCTACACCTTGCTGACAAGCCCAAAGGACCTGCCCATGCGCATTCACCAAGACCTTGCAGCCACGATCGGCAATACCCCGCTTTTGAAGTTGAAGCGCGCTTCGGAGATGACCGGCTGCACCATTTTGGGCAAATGCGAGTTTCTGAACCCCGGCCAGTCGGTCAAGGACCGGGCGGCGCTGTTCATCATACGGGACGCCGTGGCCAAGGGTCTGTTGAAGCCCGGCGGCACGATTGTCGAGGGGACGGCTGGCAACACGGGCATCGGCCTGGCACTGGTCGGGGCCAGCATGGGGTATCGCACGGTCATCGTGATCCCCGAAACGCAAAGCCAGGAAAAGAAGGACATGATCCGGCTGGCTGGCGCTGAATTGGTCCAGGTGCCCGCGGTGCCCTATCGCAACCCCAACAACTATATCCGCTATTCCGGCCGTCTGGCCGAGGCCTTGGCGCGGACCGAGCCCGATGGTGCGGTATGGGCCAATCAGTTCGACAATGTGGCCAACCGCCAGGCCCATGTCGAGACGACCGGGCCAGAGATCTGGGCGCAGACCGACGGCCGGGTCGACGGGTTCATCTGCGCCGTGGGTTCGGGGGGCACCTTGGCCGGGGTCGGCATGGCGTTGCAGCCCAGGGGCGTCAAGATCGGTCTGGCCGATCCCGAAGGTGCGGCGCTTCATGCCTTTTACACCACGGGCAAATTCGAAAGCCCGGGCAATTCGATCACCGAAGGCATCGGACAGGGCCGGATCACGGCCAATCTGGAGGGGTTCAAGCCCGATCTCAGCTACCGCGTTCCCGATGCCGAGGCGCTGCCCCTGGTCTTTGAGATGCTGGAGGGTGAAGGCATCTGTCTGGGCGGCTCGTCTGGCATCAACATCGCCGGGGCCATCCGCATGGCCCGCGACATGGGGCCGGGCAAGACCATCGTCACCATCCTGTGCGACTATGGCAACCGCTATCAAAGCAAGCTATTCAACCCGACCTTCCTGAAGGAAAAGGGCCTGCCGGTGCCCAGATGGCTGGACCGGGCGCCCAGCGCCATACCAACGGTCTTTGAGGACGCATGAGGCGGCACAGCTTGCGTCAGATCTGGGGCCTTGCAGGCGCGGTTCTGGCGCTGGCGTTTTGGGGCGGCCAGACATTGGCGCAGGAAGCGGGCGGCGGATCCGCGCCGGGCGGGCCGCAGGTCGAGGTTCATGCCGACCCTTCGGGCACATTGATCCCCAAGGTTCAGCGCCCGCCGCGCGATGCAAATGCGGCCGGCGATGATGTGGATGTCTCGGGCGGCTTTGCCCCGCAAAGCGGGTCCAGACAGGCCGGGGGCGGCAAGGCGCCGGCTTCGGGTGGTGGCAGCAGCGGGGCGCTGGACTATGCGGCCTGGGAGCGGATGGCGCTGCGGGCCGAAACGGCCAGCCAGTCGCGCATTGCCGCCAATACCGAGCTTGAGCGGTTGCGCGGCCAATTGGTCGATTGGCGCGAGTCGCTTCTTGGGGCGCAAAATGCCAATGCTGCCCGCATCGCCACCCTGCGCGAGCAGATCGACGCGCTGGGACCGGCCCCGGCAAGCGGGGCAACCGAAGCCGAGGAACTGGCCAAGCGTCGCCAGGACCTGTCGGACCAGCTGGTCCGCCTGCAGGCCCCCGGCATTGCCGCGGACGAGGCCTACCGCCGCGCCGACGGGCTGATCCGCGAGATCGACCGCGTGCTGCGCGAACGGCAGGCGGATGAGCTCTTGAAACTGTGGCCCAATCCGCTTTACCCCGGCCACTGGCCCGAGGCGCTGGGTGCCTTGACCCAGACGGCGCAGGCCCTGGGGGGTGAAACCGTCGACCGCTGGCAGTCCGCGCTGTCCCGGCGGACCCTGGCCAACAACCTGCCGGTGATCCTGCCGCTGTTCATCCTGGCCTTGGCGGTGCTGTGGCGCGGGCGGCGCTGGACCGAACGGCTGGTCGGGCTGTTGCAGGGGCCCGGTTCCGCACGCGCGCGGCGGCTGTGGGAGTTTGTAGCCTCGCTGGCGCTGATCATCGTGCCGGTCCTGGGGCTTGTGGCCCTGGCGGCGTCGCTGACCTTGAGCGGACTTCTGGGCCCCTTGGGCCTGGGGATCGTCAACGCCGTCCCGAACATCGGCCTTACGTTCTTTACCGCGGTCTGGCTGGGCGGGCGGGCCTTTCCTGCGGGCGAGATTTCGACCGGTATTCTGAACCTTGACCCCGAGCGGCGGGCCGTGGGGCGGTTCCTGACATCCTCTTTCGGGCTGCTGATGGCCATTGCCCAGTTGCGCCGGGTGGCTATGGGCGGGATGGATGTGGCCGATGCCGCCACATCGGTGCTGAGCCTGCCCATCATCCTGATCGGGGCAATTCTGGTCTTGCGCATGGGCCGGTTGATCAAGGCCGCCCAAAGCGGCGAGGTGACCGAGGAGAGCCGGGGCATCTATCGCCAGCGGCTGATCGGACTGGTGGCGCGGGCGACGACCGCCATTGGGATCATCGGGCCAGCCCTGGCGCTGGTCGGCTATATCGCGGCGGGTTCGGCGATTGTCTTTGCGGCGGCTTTGTCATTGGGTCTGGCGGCCCTGTTGTTGCTGATCCAGCGGCTGATCGGGGATCTGTATGTGATCGTGACCCGCAGCGAGGGGACCGAGTCCGATGCGCTGGCCCCGGTCCTGATCAGCTTTGCCCTGACGCTGGGCACCTTGCCGCTGTTTGCGCTGATCTGGGGGGCGCGGGTTGCGGATCTGACCGAACTTTGGGCGCGGTTTCAGGAAGGCTTCACGCTGGGCCAATCCAAGATATCGCCCACGGATTTCCTGTTCTTTGCCTTTGTCTTCGGCCTGGGCTGGTCACTGACCAGGCTGTTCCAGGGGGCCATGAAAAATTCGATCCTGCCGCGCACCGGCATGGATCAGGGCGGGCAGAACGCGCTGGTTTCGGGCCTTGGCTATGTCGGCATCTTCGTCTCGGCCCTGATCGCCATCAATTCGACCGGGATCGACCTGTCGGGTCTGGCCATTGTCGCCGGTGCCCTGTCGGTCGGGATCGGTTTTGGCTTGCAGACGGTGGTGTCGAACTTTGTCTCGGGCATCATCCTGCTGATCGAACGGCCGATTTCGGAAGGCGACTGGATCGAGGTCGGCCCGGTGCAGGGCATCGTGTCGTCCATTTCGGTGCGATCGACCCGGATCCAGACATTTGACCGGTCCGATGTGATCGTGCCCAACTCTGACCTGATCTCGCAGCGGGTCACCAACTGGACGCGGTTCAGCCTGACGGGTCGCCTGATTGTGGCCGTGGCCGTGCCGGTCACGACCGATGCGCGCAAGGTCGAAAGGATCCTGCGCGAAATTGCCGAGGCGCAGCCCCTTGTCCTGTTGTCGCCGCCGCCGATCATTGCCCTGATCAGCATTGGCGCCGAGCAGATGAATTTCGAGATACGGGTGATCCTGCGGGATGTGAATTTCCTGGTCGAAACCCGCAGCGAGATCAACCATCAGATCGCCCTTCGCTTCGTGAAAGAGGGGCTGGTCTTTTCCAGCGCGCATCGGGACTATCTCAAAAGACTTGCTGATGAGGCGGCGGCCGAGGCCGAGGAGGCGGACGAATGGCAGGCCCATCAGGCCGCTGTGGCTGCCCTGCTTGGCACCAAGGCCGCCAAAAGCGTGGTGCCCGCGCCGCCAGAACCCAAGGATGAGGACATGATCCCGCGATGACCGAGGCTTT
>JAYSWK010000266.1:0-4583 GCA_043718085.1 Rhodobacterales bacterium | reverse complement strand
CCCCGTGGTAAGGGCTTTGGCCATGCAGGATGCGCCATTTCCCCTTGTCAAAGACCTGGTGCTGATCGGCGGGGGCCATGCCCATGCGCTGGTGTTGCGGATGTGGGCCATGAACCCGATGCCGGGCGTACGGGTGACGCTGATCAATCCGGGGCCTGTGGCACCCTATACCGGGATGTTGCCCGGTCATGTTGCCGGGCATTATGCCAAGTCCGAGTTGATGATCGATCTTGTGCGTCTGGCGCGCTTTGCCGGGGCGCGGTTGATCCTTGATACCGCCACGGGGCTGGACCTTGTGGCCCGGAAGGTGACCATGGCGGACCGCCCGGCGCTGGATTATGACCTGGCCTCGCTGGATGTCGGCATCACGTCGGATCTGCCGGACCTGCCAGGTGCCAGCGCGCACAGCGTATCGGCCAAGCCGCTTGGCGCCTATGCCGCCCTTTGGGATGCGTTTGTCGCCACGGCCCCGCAAGCCCCAAAACTGGTTGTCGTCGGTGGCGGGGTGGGCGGGGTGGAACTGGCTTTGGCCTCGGCCCATCGGCTGCGCAGCATGGGGCGACAGCCAAAGGTGACCGTGCTGGAGGCGGGGCCCGTGGCGCTGCCGCTTTTGGATGGGCGGTCGCGCGACAGGCTTATGGCGGCGGCAAGGGCGATGAATGTCACGATCCGGGTGAATGCGCGTCCCGCTGCCATGGGGCCTGGCACGGTGCAGCTTGAAGGCGGCGAACATCTGGTCAGCGACTTTACCCTGACCGTCACAGGTGCGCGCCCGCAGCCCTGGCTGGCCGCAACGGGGCTGGCGCTGAGCCAAGGCTTCGTGACGGTCAACACGGCGCTGCAAAGTTCTGATCCTTGGGTCTTTGCGGCCGGGGACTGCGTCGAGATGGCAGCCAACGCGCGCCCCAAGGCGGGGGTTTTCGCCGTGCGGGCGGCACCTGTGCTGTTGCACAATCTGCGCGCCAGCCTTTTGGGCGCGCCCCTGCGCCACTATCAGCCGCAGCGCGATTACCTCAAGCTCATTTCGCTGGGGGCAAGGCAGGCGCTGGGGCACAAATGGGGGTTGACGCTGTCAGGCGCGGGGATGTGGCGTTTGAAGGACCGGATCGACCGCAAATTCATGGCCAGGTTCGAAACCTTTCCGGTGATGCCAGCCCCGGCCCTGCCGCGCGATGCCGTGCCCGACCTGGCCGCAGCCCTTGGGGATAAGCCGATGTGTGGCGGTTGTGGTGCCAAGGTCGGACCCCAGGCACTGACGGCGAGCCTGTCGCAACTTGCGGCACCCCGGCGTCAGGATGTCCTGGCCGGGGCGGGGGATGATGCCGCCATGCTGCGCCACGGGGCGGGGGTGCAGGTCATTTCCACGGACCATCTGCGCAGCTTTACCAGCGACCCGCGCCTGATGTCGCGCATCGCGGCCACCCATGCCCTTGGCGACATCTGGGCCATGGGGGCTGCCCCGCAGGTTGCCCTGGCCCAGATTACCCTGCCGCGCATGTCGGAAATGCTGCAGGCCCGCATGCTGGCCGAGGTGATGGACGAGGCGGCCAAGGTCTTTGCCGCAGCCGGGGCAGATGTCGTGGGTGGCCATACGGCCATTGGCACGGAACTGACCATCGGCTTCACGGTGACAGGTTTGGCGGATCGCCCGGTGACCAAGTCCGGGGCGCGGCCCGGCGATGCGCTGATCCTGACCAAGGCTTTGGGATCAGGGACGGTGATGGCCGCCGAAATGGCCATGACACGCTTGCCGCATCTGATGCTTGGCACCTGCGTGGCGGCGGCTTTGGCGGCCATGATACGACCGGGGGCGCAGGCCTCGGCCATGTTGGCCCCGCTGGCCCATGCGATGACCGATGTGACGGGCTTTGGTCTGGCCGGGCATCTGATGGAGATGCTGGAGGCTTCGGGCTGTGGCGCGACACTGGATCTGTCCGCGATCCCCTGCCTGCCGGGCGCGGTGGAACTGGCGGCCCTGGGCGTGGCCTCGACCATCGCGCCTGCCAATCGTGCCGCACTTGTCGGGCGTGTTACCGGCACGCCCGGCCCCGTCACGCCCCTGCTTTATGACCCGCAAACCTGCGGCGGCCTTTTGGCGGCCGTTCCGGCCAATGCGGTCCGGGACTTGCTGGCCGCGCTGCGCCAGACCGACCCGCAGGCCGCGATCATCGGGCAGGTGACATCAGGCCCGTCCATCATTGCGACACGCCTTGATGGGCAAGCTGCCTGACCTTGTCCGCCACGGCCCGGGCCAGACCCGGCAAATCCTCGGCGACCAGTCGCGGGGCGGCAACTTCCACCATGGTTCCCGCCATCCGCGCCCGGTGCTTTTCATAGCGCGGGTCATAGTGGTGCTGCATCAGACTGTCGGCCAGTTCGGCAAAGGCCCCGGCATCGGCCATGGCGCGCCAGGCATCGACCTGTTCGTGGTCATGGCTTTGACGCAGCTGCTCGATCACGCCTGCCAGCCTGGCACTGTTTTCGACCATGTCGTGATAGGCGCGCGTCAGATACAGCGCCCTTGCGTCCCTTGGTGCGGCAATCGCGATCCTTGGGGCCGCGACCATGGCTTTCCACAGTTGTGGCGGCAGGCGGCAATCGCCGACTTTCGAACTTTCCGCTTCGACCACCACCGGCCTTGTCGGGTCAAGCCGGGCCAGTTGCAGGGCCAATTGCATCTCGAACGCCTTTTGCGATGGCTGGCCGCCCGGCATATGGCCGAACAGCGAGCCGCGATGGCGGGCCAGCCCTTCAAGGTCGATGACCTGCAGGCCAAGGGCGGGCAGAAGGTTCAGCACTTCGGTCTTGGCCGAACCTGTATTGCCGTCCAGCACGATGACGGGGCTGGCCACGGGCGTGTCGTACAGGGCCTTGACCACCAAAGCGCGCCAGGATTTGTACCCCCCCGCGACCGTATCGACGCGCCAGCCGATCTGGCCCAGGATCGAGGCGAAAGACCCCGAGCGTTGCCCGCCGCGCCAGCAATAGACCAAGGGCTTCCAGCTGCCGGGTTTGTCGGCCAGCGGACCCTGAAGATGCGCCGCTGCATTCTTGGCCACCAGCGCCGCACCGATCTTGCGGGCCTTGAACGGGCTGACCTGTTTGTAGATCGTGCCCACTTCGGCGCGCTCGGCATCGTCCAGAACCGGCAGCGAGATGGCGCCGGGGATGTGATCTTCGGCATATTCCGCCGGGGCGCGGACATCGATGATGTCGTCAAAGCCAAGGTTGAAAATATCGGTCAGGGAGGTCAGGGTGACGGGCATGGCGCCTTCTAACAGGCACGGCGCAGGACGGAAAGGCATTGTAGGATGGGCAATATTGCCCATCCTACAACGGACGCCAAGCGGGACGTTCGCGCCAGGACTTCCGGCGAGAGGTGTTTGCCTGGCCCAAGACCGCGACCCAAACCACCCTTGACAGCGAGCCGAACGACGGTGCAGTTTTTCGTCCAAGATCCCGGCACGTCAGGATGGACAATGGCCTATTTCGATCTTGGCAGCTACAGCCGTCCTGTCACCACCACCTCGCCCGAGGCGCAGCTATGGTTCGACCGGGGCCTGGTGTGGATGTATGGGTTCAACCACGAAGAGGCGATTGGCTGCTTTCGCAAGGCCATAGCCGCCGATCCGGGTTGCGTGATGGCCCATTGGGGCATCGGCCATGCCATCGGGCCCAACTACAACAGGGTCTGGGGCTTTTTCACCCCGGACGAGCAGCAGGCCGCCCTTGACCTGGCCCATGCCTCGATCGCGGCGGCCCAGACGCATCCGGCCCGTCCGGTGGAACAGGCGCTGATCGCGGCGCTGGCCGCGCGGTTTCCGGCTGAACCGGGGGTCGAGGATTACACCCCCTGGTGCGACGGTTTTGCGGATGCGATGCGACGCGTTCATCTGGACCATCCCCACGACCTTGACGTCACCACGATCTATGCCGAGGCGCTGATGAACCGCACGCCCTGGAAGCTGTGGGATACGGCCCGTGGCCTGCCCGCCGAAGGATCGTCGACCGCCGAGGCGCAGGCGGTGCTGGAACAGGCCTTTGCCCGCGATCCCGCAGCCTGGCACCATCCGGGCCTGTTGCACATGTATGTCCACCTGATGGAAATGTCGCCCACGCCGGAAAGGGCCCTGCGCCATGGCGACCGGCTGGTCGATCTGGTGCCCGATGCCGGCCATCTGGTGCATATGGCCAGCCATATCGACGTGCTGTGTGGCGATTATGAAAACGTGGTGCGGCGCAATCATGCGGCAGCGCGCGTCGATGCGAAATACCATGCCCATGCGGGGGGCGAGAATTTCTACACCGTCTACCGCATCCACAACCTGCATTTCGAAATGTATGGCGCGATGTTCCTGGCCCAGATCACCCCCGCGCTGGCCGCGGCCGACGCGCTGTTGGCTACCCTGCCCGATCCGGTCGTCCGCCATCTGCCCGAATTGTTCGAGGCTTTCGTGGCCATGAAACCCCATGTCCTGATCCGCTTTGGCCGCTGGGCCGATATCCTGACCCTGCCCTTTCCGGCGGATGCCACGCTTTACTCCTATACCACCGCCATCCTGCACTACGCCCGCAGCGTGGCC
>JAYSWK010000265.1:0-4584 GCA_043718085.1 Rhodobacterales bacterium | reverse complement strand
ACGCGGTTCACCGATTCCTTGGACGCCATGACGGCAAGGGCGGATTTTGCGGCAATGCCTGCGGCCACTTTCAGCGCCTCGGGGATCAGATCGGCCATGGGCAGGATGCGCGAGGCCAGGCCGGCACGCTCGGCCTCGGTCGCATCCATCAGGCGGCCGGTCAGGTTCATCTCCATGCTTTTGGACTTGCCAATCAGAAGGGTCAGGCGCTGGCTGCCGCCCATGCCCGGAATGATGCCCAGATTGACCTCGGGCTGGCCAAACCGGGCCGTGTCCGAACACAGGATGAAATCGCACATCATGGCCAGTTCGCACCCCCCGCCCAGACAATAGCCCGACACGGCCGCGATGATCGGCTTGCGGATGCGGGAAATCGCGGCTTCGGCCCGGCCAAAGACATCCGCCGCAAAGCCCGAGGCAAAGGTGGCATCGGCCATTTCCTTGACATCCGCCCCGGCGGCAAAGGCCTTGTCCGACCCGGTCAGCACAAAGCAGCGCACATCCGGATCGGCCTGACCCTGCAACAAAACCGCGGTCAGCTCGGCCAGAAGGGTCGAATTCAGCGCATTCAGCGCCTCGGGGCGGTTCAGACGGATCAACAGGACCGGGCCGTGGGTTTCAAGAAGCAGGGTCTGGGGCATGGTTACCTCTGGCAGTTCGGACAATAAAACGAGGAGCGGCCCGATTGCACAAGCCGTTCAATCGGGGTGGCGCAGGTGACGCAAGGCTGCCCCGCGCGGTCATAGACCCGAAAGTTGTGCTGGAAATAGCCCAGTTCGCCATCCGCCTGACGGTAGTCTTTCAAGGATGATCCGCCCGCCGCAATCGCCTCGGACAGAACTTCGCGGATCAGGGGCACAAGCGGGGCGGCATCGGTATCGGCAGCCAGACGGGCGGGGTGGATGCGGGCGCGGAACAGCACCTCGCAGACATAGATATTGCCAAGCCCCGCCACCACGTGCTGATCCAGAAGTGCCGATTTGATCGGGGTCCTGCGGCCCGCAAGGCGCGCGGCAAGGTAGGTTTCGTGAAAGTCATTGCCCAGGGGTTCGGGGCCAAGGGCGGCCAGCAGCGGGTGGTCGCCGGTGAACAGATCCATCGCGCCAAAGCGGCGCGCATCGTTGAAGGTGATGCGCGCGCCCCCGGCCATATGCAGCACCACATGGTCATGCTTTTGCGGCGCGGGATGGTCATGATGAAACTGGCCCAGCATGGCCCCCGACACCAGAATCCGGCCCGACATGCCCAGATGGATCAGCAGCACCTCGCCGGTGGACAGATCGGCCAGGATGTATTTCGACTGCCGGCGCAGGGTCCGCACCACAGCGCCTTGCAGCCGTGCCGCCATGTTCTGCGGCAAAGCAAAGCGCAGATCGGGGCGGTTGACCTCGGCCTTTTCGATGCGCTGGCCTTCCATCACGGGCAGAAGACCCCGGCGGACCGTCTCGACTTCGGGCAGTTCGGGCATCTTCCCCTCGGGCATAAGGGCGCATTGCAGCTTTGGCGCGCGGCCCTATAAGGTGGGCAAGCAAGGCAAACGGCAAGAGATCATGAGCGAGACGACGCATTTCGGCTATCAAACCGTGCCCGAGGCCGACAAGGCCGGGATGGTCCATGGCGTCTTTACCCGCGTTGCCAGCAAATATGACGTGATGAATGATCTGATGTCGGGCGGGCTGCACCGGTTGTGGAAAGACGCGATGATGGATTGGCTGGCCCCGCGTCCAGGCCAGCGCCTGCTGGATGTGGCGGGGGGCACGGGCGATGTGGCGTTTCGCTTTCTGAAACGCGGTGGCGGGGCGGCGGTCGTGCTGGACATGACCGAAAGCATGTTGGTCGAGGGGCGCAAGCGGGCCGAGGCTGAACGCACGGCGCAGCATCTGGACTGGATCGTGGGCGATGCCATGGCCCTGCCGTTCCAGGACAACACGTTCGACGCCTATACGATCAGCTTTGGCATCCGCAACGTCACGCGGATCAGCGATGCTTTGGCCGAGGCCTTGCGCGTGCTGCGCCCCGGCGGGCGGCTGATGGTCCTGGAATTCAGTCAGATCCCCAATGACCTTTTGCAAAAGGCCTATGACCTTTATTCGTTCAATGTCATCCCGACCATGGGTCAGATCGTGGCGGGGGATCGCGGCAGCTATCAATATCTGGTTGAATCCATTCGCAAATTCCCGGATCAGGACACTTTCGCGACCATGATCCGCAAGGCTGGTTTCGAACAGGTCAGCTATCGCAACCTGACGATTGGTGTGGCTGCCCTGCATTCCGGCTGGAAGCTGTGAGGGGGCCGCACAACCTTTGGCGGCTGATCCGCACCGGGGCGACGTTTGAACGCACGGGGGCCATGGCTTTGGTGCTGGAAGGCTTTGGCGCCACGCCCGGCCTGCGCTTTGCGGCGCGGCTTCTGGGCTGGCCGTTCAAATGGCTGGGCTTGCGCGGTGATCCAGCCCTGCCGCCCGTGACCCGCGCCCTGACCGCCCTTGGCCCGGTCTATATCAAATTCGGCCAGACGCTGGCCACCCGCCCCGACATCGTGGGCGACGAGATGGCCGAGCAGTTGAAATACCTGCAGGACAAGCTGCCGCCCTTCCCGCTGGATCAGGCCCGCGCCATGGTCGCATCCGAACTGGGACTGCCGGTCGATCAGGCCTTTTCCAGCTTTTCCGAACCCGTGGCCGCCGCATCCATCGCCCAGGTTCACCGCGCGACTTTGGTCGAGGATGGCCGTCAGGTCGCGGTCAAGGTGCTGCGCCCCGGCATCGAGCGCGCCTTTCGCAAGGATCTGGACGCCTTCTATTTCGCGGCCCGCGCCATCGAATTCCTGGCCCCCTTTGCCCGCCGCCTGCGCCCGATGGATGTCATCACCCATTTCGAAGGCGTGGTGAATGGCGAGCTGGATTTGCGGTTGGAATCGGCGGCGGCCTCGGAATTCGCGGCAAATACGGCCAAGGATGCGGGCTTTCAGGTGCCCCAGCCGCTGTGGCGCCTGTCCAGCCGCCGGGTGATGACCCTGGGTTGGGCCGAGGGCGTGAACATGGCCGACAATGCCGCCATTGACGCGGCAGGCCATGACCGCAAGGCTTTGGGCGCGCGGGTGTTGCAGCTTTTCCTGTCCCATGCCCTGCGCGACGGCTATTTTCACGGCGACATGCATCAGGGCAACCTGAAGGTCGCGGCAAATGGCGACATCATCGCCTATGATTTCGGCATCATGGGGCGGATCGACGAATATACCCGCCGCGTCTATGCCGAGATCCTGATGGGCTTTATCCGGCGCGATTACACCCGCGTGGCCGAGGTGCATTTCGAGGCGGGTTACGTGCCCGCCGACCGCGACATCGCGGCCTTTGCCAGCGCCTTGCGGGCCGTGGGCGAGCCGATTTTCGGGATGGAGGCCAACCGCATCTCGATGGCCCGGTTGTTGTCCTATCTGTTCGAAGTGACCGAACGCTTCGGGATGGAGACGCGGACCGAGTTGATCCTGTTGCAGCGCACCATGGTCGTGGTCGAAGGCGTGGCGCGCGGGCTGGACCCCAATATCAACATCTGGCAGGTCGCGGGGCCCGTGGTGCAAAACTATATCAGCCGCAATGTCGGTCCCATGGCCCTGATCCGTGATCTGGCCCGCACCGCGCAGGTCATGGCGCGCTTTGGTCCGAAACTGCCGCAGATGATGGAGGCCCTGCTGATCGCAAGGGCCGAGGTGCCGCCCCCCCTGCCAAGCCGGCGCAACCTGCCCCGTTCGCTGCTTTTGATCCTTTTGGCGTTGACCATGGCGGCGGCCTTTTGGCTGGGCCGTGTCCTTTGAAGCCTGATTGAGAAGCCCGCGCAAAGCACCGCGGGGTGCCCTGTCTGGGGTCAGCCTTGGGCCTCGCGCAGCGCGGTGATCAGGGCGGTCGACACCTCGACCCCGCCGGGGAACAATGCGGTCACGCCGCTGGGGCTGCTGCGGATCTCGGCGATGCGGCCGTAATATTCCATGGGGGTCGTTCCCAAAAGCGTGTCCCCCTGATAGCTTTCCAGCGACAGGTTGTAGATGCCTTCGGGCAGGGGTTCGCCGTCGCCGTCCAGCCCCAACCATTCATAATCGGCCGAGGCGACCGGCAGTTCGGTGCGCGACACCTCGTGCCCCGTGGCATCCTTGACCACCAGCACGGCCTTGTCGGCGGTCAGCGCCGGGTTGGGCGACAGGGTCACGGGGGTGACGCCGTCGAACTGGACGGGCGCGGCGATCCGCCCCTCTTTGCCGACCCATCCGGCCATCTGGGCCATGGCGAACTGGGTGTTCTGCTGGATCTGCTGGGTCAAAAGATCATTGGTCTTGGTCTGCTGTTCGACCCCGGAAAAGGTCGCCAGCTGCACGGCGAATTCATCCGCGCTCATCGGGCTGAGCGGGTCCTGATTCTTGATCTGGACGGTCATCATCCGCAGAAAGGTTTCATAATCCCCTGCTTTGGGTTTCGGGGCGATCGAGGTAACGGCGGTATCCATGGCTTGTCCTTACAGGCGAAGGTCCAGGCCGTGCCTGGACGTGTTGCGGGCGGGTTTGGGATCGGGCGGGGCAGGCATATCCGGGGG
>JAYSWK010000264.1:0-1815 GCA_043718085.1 Rhodobacterales bacterium | reverse complement strand
GTCAACAAAAATCTGTAAGCTATTGTTAATAAACATGAAAATATGATGTCCAAAACTTGGACATCCCTGATTTTCCCGCCCCCGCTGCCCCGCTTTGCCCGTTGCCCAAACCCCGCCTTTCCCTTACATGACCTTCAACCCCTTTCTGCCGGAGCATCCCAATGGCCGCCTATCAATATGTCTATCACATGGACAACGTCTCCAAAGCCTATCCGGGCGGCAAGAAGTGCTTCGAAAATATCAAGCTGAACTTCCTGCCCGGCGTCAAAATCGGCGTCGTCGGCGTGAACGGCTCGGGCAAATCCACCCTCCTGCGCATCATGGCCGGGATGGACACCGATTTTCAGGGCGAGGCCTGGGCCGCCAAGGGCGTCAAGGTCGGCTATCTGGCCCAGGAACCCCAGCTTGACCCGACGCTGGATGTGCGCGGCAATGTCATGCTTGGCCTCTACAAGAAAACCGCCATCCTGAACCGCTACAACGAACTCGCCATGAACTATTCGGACGAGACGGCGGACGAAATGGCCTCGCTGCAAGACCAGATCGACGCCGCGAACCTGTGGGACCTCGACTCTCAGGTCGACGTCGCCATGGAAGCCCTGCGCTGCCCCCCCGATGACGCCAATGTCGAAACCCTGTCCGGTGGCGAGCGCCGCCGCGTCGCCCTGTGCCAGCTTCTCTTGGAAGCGCCCGAAATGCTGCTTCTCGACGAACCCACCAACCACCTGGACGCCGAAAGCATCGCCTGGCTGCAAAAGCACCTGATCGAATATACCGGCACCATCCTGATCGTCACCCATGACCGCTATTTCCTGGACGACATCACCGGCTGGATCCTTGAACTCGACCGTGGCCGCGGCATCCCCTACGAGGGCAACTACACCGCCTGGCTGGAACAAAAGGCCAAGCGCCTGATCCAGGAAGCCCGCGAAGACAAGTCGCGGCAAAAGGTCATGGAGAAAGAACTGGAATGGATCCGCGCCGGGGCCAAGGCCCGGCAGGCCAAGCAGAAGGCGCGTATCAACAAATATAACGAAATGGCCGGCAAGTCCGTCCGCGAACGCATCTCAGGCGCGCAGATCATCATCCCCAACGGCGAACGCCTTGGCGGCAAGGTGATCGACGTGCAGGGCCTGAAGAAACACATGGGCGACCGCCTGCTGATCGAAAACCTCAGCTTCACCATCCCGCCCGGTGCCATCGTCGGCATCATCGGCCCCAATGGTGCCGGCAAGACCACCCTGTTCCGCATGATCACCGGCCAGGAGGCGCCCGACGAAGGCACCATCACCCTCGGCAACACTGTGCAGCTTTCCTATGTCGACCAGTCCCGCGACAGCCTGGACCCCAACAAGACCGCCTGGGAGGAAATCTCCGAAGGCCTTGAAGTCATCACCCTGGGCGACATGGAAATGAACTCCCGCGCCTATGCCGGCTCGTTCAACTTCAAAGGCACCGACCAGCAAAAGAAAGTCGGCCTTTTGTCAGGCGGCGAACGCAACCGCGTCCACCTCGCCAAACTGCTGCGCTCGGGCGGCAACGTTCTGCTGCTCGACGAACCCACCAACGACCTCGACGTCGAAACCCTGCAATCGCTGGAATCCGCCATCGAAGACTTCGCCGGCTGCGCCGTGATCATCAGCCACGATAGGTTCTTCTTGGACCGCCTCTGCACCCATATCCTCGCCTTCGAAGGCGACGCCCATGTCGAATGGTTCGAAGGCAACTTCGAGGCTTATGAAGAGGATAAGGTGCGCCGGCTGGGCCCGGACAGCATCGAGCCGACAAGGGTGAAGTATAAGAAGTTCACGAGGT
>JAYSWK010000263.1:0-1817 GCA_043718085.1 Rhodobacterales bacterium | reverse complement strand
AGCGGTTCAGGTTTTGACGGAAACAAGAACATCGGAAAACGCGTTCGAGTGAAACGAGAGGCAGCGATTTCCGCAACCATCGAAACCTGAACCGCTTTGGCCAGTTGCCAAGGACCGGGTCCTGATGCAGGCTTGGGCAATGATCCATCGGATAGGCGCCCATGACCATCGAAACCCTTGATCCCCGCTTTGCCACCTATGCCCTGTTCAACGCCCCGCTGAAAAGGCTGGCCAGTGGATTTGACTGGGCCGAGGGTCCGGTCTGGATGGGGGATGCCAATTGCCTGCTGTTTTCCGATATCCCCAACAACAGGATCCTGCGCTGGTCGCCCGATACCGGGCTGTCCACCTACCGGACCCCGTCGAACTTTTCCAACGGCCACACCCGCGACCGGCACGGACGGCTGATCAGTTGCGAACACGGGACAAGGCGGGTCACCCGGACCGAATGGGACGGCAGCCTGACCGTGCTGGCCGACCGCTATCACGGCAAACCGCTCAACTCGCCCAATGATGTCGTGGTCAAATCGGACGGCTCGATCTGGTTCAGCGACCCGCATTACGGGATCATGACCAGCTACGAAGGCCACCGCGCCGCGCAGGAGCTGCCGTGCAATGTCTATCGCCTTGACCCGGACCTGGGCACGCTCGAGGCCGTACTTACCGATTTCGAATGCCCGAACGGGCTGTGCTTCAGCCCCGACGAAAGCCGCCTTTATGTCGCCGACACGGGCCGGATGTTCCAATCCGACCCCCAGCATATCCGGGTCTTTGACATGACCTCGGGCCGCCCGACGGGTGGCGCCGTCTTTCACACGATCACCCCCGGCTGCGCCGACGGCATCCGGGTCGACAGCGATGGCAACCTGTGGTCCTCGGCCGCCGACGGCGTGCATTGCCTGGCCCCCGACGGCACGCTTCTGGGCAAGATCAAAGTGCCCGAGATCGTGTCGAACATCTGTTTTGGCGGGCGCGCCAGGCAGCAATTGTTCATCACGGCCACAACCAGCCTTTATGTGATCAGCCTGAACCGCGCTGGCGCGCAAACCCCCTGATCCGCCGAGCAGGTGCTCCCGCGAATTCCGGGATTGCATTCACCCCCGGTCTAAACCCACCAGACGCAACGCAAGCAGGAAAGTCGGTCATGAGCGGCGCTTGGGAATTCTGGATCGACCGGGGCGGCACCTTCACCGATGTCGTGGCCAAATCCCCCGATGGGCGGCTGATCACCCACAAACTGCTTTCTGAAAACCCAGAACGCTATCACGACGCCGCCGTTCAAGGCATCCGCGACATAATGGGCACCGACCGTCCCCCGCCAGGTGCGATTGCGGCCGTCAAGATGGGCACGACCGTGGCGACCAATGCTTTGCTGGAACGCAAGGGCGAACCGGTCCTCTTGATGATCACCGAAGGTTTCGGCGATCTCTTGCAGATCGGCTACCAGAACCGGCCCCGGCTGTTTGATCTGCACATCAAACGGCCGGACCTGCTTTACTCCCAGGTGGCGGAAGTGTCCGAACGGCTGGATGCCGAAGGCGCCGTCATCCGCCCGCTGGACGAGGCCCGCACCCGCGCGGCGCTTGAAACAGCTTATGCCACGGGAATCCGCGCCGTCGCGGTGGCCCTGCTGCATGGCTATCTGAACCCGGCGCATGAAAGCCGCGTGGGCGATCTGGCGCGGCAAGTGGGATTTACGCAAATCTCGCTCAGCCACCAGGCGTCACGGCTGGCCAAGCTCGTCGGGCGCGGTGACACGACCGTGGTCGATGCCTACTTGTCCCCCATTCTGCGGCGCTATGTGGGTCAGGTTGAGG
>JAYSWK010000262.1:0-11678 GCA_043718085.1 Rhodobacterales bacterium | reverse complement strand
TCAACCTGCGGCTTGAAACGCTGCAGCGCCGGGCCATCGCCGGGGCCTCCTGGGCGCAGAATGGCGCGGTGATCGTGGTGCGCGATCTGGCCGAGGCGGCTGCCCTGTCGAACCGCGTGGCGCCCGAACATCTGGAACTGTGCGTGGCCGATCCCGACGCGCTGGTGCGCCAGATCAAACATGCCGGGGCGATTTTCATGGGGGCGTGGACTCCGGAAGCGATTGGCGATTACGTAGGCGGGCCGAACCATGTGCTGCCGACGGCCCGTTCGGCGCGGTTTTCGTCTGGGTTGAGTGTGATGGATTTTGTGAAGCGAACGACACTGGCCCGGATGACGCCCGCAGCCCTGGCCGCCATCGGCCCTTCGGCCGAGCGGTTGGCCAATTCGGAAGGCCTGCAGGCCCATGGACTATCGGTGCGGGCGCGACTGGATGCCCTGAACCTGACCGGGAATGAGGGCGGCCAATGACCAACCGGCTGATTGCCGTCGAGATCGACGACACGGGCCTGGCCCGACCGACACCCGAAATGGATCAAGAGCGCAAGGTCGCGATTTTCGATCTGTTGGAAGACAATCACTTTGCCATTCCCCGCGCGGCCGAATTCCCCGGCCCCTACCGGCTTTTGCTGGCCCTGCGCGAAGGGCGGCTGGTCTTTGCCGTCTCGACCGAGGCGGGGCAGAAAGTGGCCGAGTTTCACCTGTCGCTTGGGCCCTTTCGCCAGGTGGTCAAGGATTATTTCCAGATCTGCGAAAGCTATTTCGAAGCCGTCCGCATCCTGCCCCCGGCCCGGATCGAGGCCATAGACATGGCCAGACGCGGCATTCACAACGAAGGGGCCCGTGTGCTGGAAGAACGGCTGGAGGGCAAGGCCGTGGTCGATGCGCCCACTGCACGGCGGCTTTTCACCCTGATCTGCGTGATGCAATGGACCTGAGATTGGGGGGCTGACCATGGATTTCCCGCAGTCCGTGCTGTTTTGTTGCGATCACAACGCCGTCCGCTCGCCCATGGCCGAGGGGCTGATGAAGAAACTTTACGGCCAGCGCGCCTATGTCCAGTCGGCCGGCGTGACCAATGACATGGAAATCGACGGCTTTTCCATCGCCGTGTGCAAAGAGCTGGGGATCGAACTGGCTCGTCACCGCTCGCGGTCCTTTGATGAGATGCAAAGGCTGGGGGATGATCTGTCGCAGTTCGATCTGATCGTGGCCCTGTCGCCGACCAGCCAGAAACGGGCGCTGGATTTGACCAAGTTCTATCATCTGACGGTGGAATATTGGCCGATCCTGGATCCGACCGCGATTGGCGAGGGGCGCGAGGCCAAGCTTGCCGCCTATCGCCAGGCCCGCGACCAGATCCGTGACCGGATGCTGGCGCGGTTCGGGCCCGCCACTGCGGGTGCGTAACCACTCCGCCCGCGCCGCCTTCATCGCCCAACATCTGGCGGCGACCACGCTGCCCGATCTTGGCGGCATGCGGCTTTATCTTGCCCAACCCGGCTCGGGTCTGTCGCGTCTGGGGGCGATGCCGCCCTATTGGGCCTATGTCTGGGCCGGGGGGGCGGCGCTGGCGCGATATTTCCGGGACGAGGGGCAACTGGTGCGGGGCCGAAGGGTTTTGGACCTGGGCGCCGGGTCTGGCGTGGTGGGCATCGCGGCCGCCCTGGCAGGCGCCTCCGATGTTCGGGCCGTCGAGGCAAACCCTTGGGGGCGGACGGCCGTCATGCTGAACGCCGCCTTGAACGGGGTCAGCATCCGCCCGGCGCGTGGCCTGCCAGCCGTCGATCTGGTCCTGGCGGGCGATGTGTTCTATGCGCCCGACGTCGCGGCCAAGGTGTTGCCGATGCTGGACGCCTTGCGCGCCAAAGGGGCCAAGGTGCTGATCGGCGATCCGGGTCGGGCCGATCTGCCCGTGGCGCGTCTGGAACCGCTGGCCAGCTATGACATCCGCGATACGGGCGATGGGCCGGGGATCACGCGACAGGCCGGGGTGTATCGGCTGTTGGCTTAGAGCGTGTCGCGTTCAACCAGATACGGGCATTCACCTTGCACCCCGAGGCAGCGATTGCTCTTGCAAACGCGTTCGGGAGCACAGGTGAATTCAATTGTACGCGACACGCTTTAAGGTGGGCATGTATTCCGCCCGGCCATCCACGTGCGATTCCGCCGTAGCGCCGCCTGCCTAGCGGCGTTAGTCTGCCATGAAGTGCGAAAGCCGAAAGGAAATAGGTCCATGATCGACGTGCGTGTGCTGACCGGTCAAGAGATCGCCGATCACGAGGCGGACGTGGCCGCGCTGCGCATCGCGGTCTTTCGTGACTGGCCCTATCTTTACGACGGCATGGTTGAATATGAACGGCAATATGTCGCCAGTTACCGCGACAGGCCGGGGGCGCTTTTGGTCGGGGCCTTCGATCTGGGACGGCTGGTCGGGGCCTCGACCTCGACCCCTCTTGACGATCTCAGCGCCGAATTCGCCACCCCGTTCTCGGCCCGCGGCATCCCCCGCGACCAGGTGCTGTGGGGGCCTGAATCGGTGCTGCTGCCCGCCTATCGCGGCCAGGGCATCGGGCACCGCTTCTTTGACTTCCGCGAGGCCCATGCCAAGGCCCTGGGACGCTCTCATGTCGCCTTCGCCTCGATCCTGCGGCCCGACGGCCATCCCGCAAGACCCGCCAATGCCCGCAGCAACGACGCGTTCTGGCGCGGGCGGGGCTATGCGCCGATGGAAGGTGCCCAGGTCACCTTCGAATGGCGCGATGTCGGCGACACGGCCGAAACGCCCAAACGCCTGCAAGTCTGGTGGCGCGCCTTGTAGGATGGGCAATCGGTCGGGCGTTTCGGCCTGCCGAAAAGCCTGACCTGCCCATCTTGCCTTGCGCCAACCTGCTTAGGGATTGTTGCGCGACAGGCTGGCGCCCAGTCCGATCATCAGGCTTTCGAAGATCGGGAAGGATGTGGCGATGGGCGAGGCGTCGTCGATCGAGACCGGCTTCTTGGCAGCCATGCCCAGCACCAGGAACGACATGGCGATGCGGTGGTCGATATGGGTCCTGGCCGTGGCCCCGCCCGGCACCTGGCCTGCCCCCATGCCATGCACGATCAGCGTGTCCTCGTCTTCCTCGATCCTGATGCCGCAGGCCTCAAGGCCCCGCGCCATGGCGTCGATCCGGTCGCTTTCCTTGACGCGCAGTTCCTTGACGCCGCACATCACGGTGCGGCCCGTCGCACAGGCGGCCACCACGGACAGGATCGGATATTCGTCGATCATCGCGGGCGCGCGTTCCGGCGGCACCTCGATGCCCTTCATGGCGCCCGAAAAGCGCACGCGCAGGTCGGCCACAGGTTCGCCCCCCTCGGTGCGGGGGTTCTGAAACGCGATATCGGCGCCCATTTCGACCAGGGTCAGATAAAGCCCGTTGCGGGTCAGGTTCTGGCTGACGCCCGGCACCAGAATGTCCGACCCTTCCACGATCAGCGCCGCACAGACCGGAAAGGCCGCCGAGGACGGGTCGCGCGGCACGGCCACCGATTGGGCCCTGAGCATGGGGCGGCCGGTCAATGTGATGACATTGCCCTCGACCGTCCGCTCGACCGTCAGCGCGGCGCCAAAGCCCAGAAGCATCCGCTCGGAATGATCGCGGGTCGGTTCACGCTCGATCACCACGGTTTCGCCGGTGGCATTCAGCCCAGCCAGCAGGACAGCCGACTTGACCTGGGCCGAGGCGACCGGCAGCGCATAGCGGATGCCCCGGGCCTCGGGTGCGCCGACCACCGTCATCGGCAGGCGGCCCCCCTTGCGCCCGTAGGCCTGCGTGCCAAACAGGCCAAGCGGGTCGGTCACCCGCCCCATCGGGCGTTTGCGCAGGCTGGCGTCGCCCGTGAAGGTCGCCGTCATGGCGCTGGTCGCCATGGTTCCCATGATCAGCCTGACGCCGGTGCCCGAATTGCCGCAATCGATGACGTCAGCAGGCTCGGTAAAGCCGCCGACACCCACACCCTGCACCGTCCATGACCCGGCGCCATGCTGGGTGACCGTGGCGCCAAAGGCCTGCATGGCCTTGGCCGTGTCCAGCACGTCCTGGCCTTCCAGAAGCCCGGTGATCCGCGTCTCGCCCTGGGCCATGGCGCCAAAGATCAGCGCGCGGTGGCTGATCGACTTGTCGCCGGGCACCAATGCCGTTCCGTTCAGCGGGCCCGACTTGCGGGCGGTCATGGGAATGGCGGTGCCGTGGCCTGACATGGGGAGCTCCTTTTGCGTCGCCGCCTGAAAGAGCGGTTCAGGTTTTCAAGTAGGCACGCTTATCGGGAAACGCGGTCGAGCGAATGCAAGAGGCAGCGTTTTCCGATTCCGTGCAAACCTGAACCGCTTTAGCGCAGCCATGCGCGGCCTTAAACCCCTTTCCGCTTGAACTTGGCCCGGCGCTCTTGTATCCACCGCCGTCCCGTCTAGAATGGCCAAAACAGGCCGAAAACCGGAGTTTGCCCATGTCCTGGACCGATGAGCGCGTCGAGACGCTCAAAAAGATGTGGGCCGAAGGCCAGTCCGCCAGCCAGATCGCCAAAGAGCTGGGTGCCGTCACCCGCAATGCCGTGATCGGCAAGGTGCACCGGCTGGGCCTGTCCAATCGCGTCGGCCCCGGTGGCAAGGACGATGGCGACGACACCGAGGCGCTTGCCACGGCACCCCAGGCCGAAGCGGCCCCCCGCGCGCCCGAGGTGCCACGCACAGCCGAGCCCGTGCGTCCCGCCGCACAGCCCGCCCCCGAACGGCCGATCCATGTAGCTGCCCCGGCGGCCGCCGCGGCCCCGATCCTACCCATTCCGATGCGCAAGGCCATCATTCCGGCGGGCCAGCCCCTGCCACCGCAACCCTCGGCCAACGAAATCAGCCCCGAAGCTTTGGCCTCGGTGCGCGAGGTTGAAAAACGCGCCAAGAAGCTGACCCTGATGGAATTGACCGAACGGACCTGCAAATGGCCGATCGGCGACCCTGCAACCGAGGATTTCTGGTTCTGCGGCCTGCCTTCGGTGGCCGGCAAACCCTATTGCGAGGCCCATGTCGGCGTCGCCTTCCAACCGATGAGCGCCCGGCGCGACCGTCGCCGCTGACCTAACCCGGATGGGCATGGCGGTATTTTGGCCAGGCCAAAACACCGCGCAATTGCCCATCCTACAAGTCGGTTTGCCCGTCCCCCCCGTTCAGAAGTCGTAGAACAAGGGCACGGCGATTGTCGTGACAATCGCGCAGATTACGTTCAGCGGTACGCCAAAGCGGATGAAGTCGCTGAACTTGTAGCCGCCGGGGCCGTAAACCAGCGTATTGGTCTGATAGCCGATGGGCGTGGCAAAGGACGCCGACGCTCCGATCATCACCACCAGAACCAGTGGCCTTGGGTCCACGCCCAACGTGGTGGCCAGCGCAATGACAACGGGCGTGCAGATCACCGCCACGGCATTGTTCGACACGATCTCGGTCAGAAACGAGGTCAGCGCATAGACGCAGAACACCAGCACATAGGGCGATTGTCCCTGCAACCACGGCGCCACCCAGCCCACGACCTTTTCCACGGCACCCGAGTTTTCAAGCCCCGCCCCGACCCCCAGCATCCCGAACAAAAGCGCCATCAACCGCCCATCCACAGCGGCCAGCGCCTCGTCCGAATCCACGGCACCCGAAACCAGAACGACCCCCACGCCGATAAAGGCCAGATACTGGATCGGGGCCACGTCCATGGCGGCGAAAGCGATCACGGCCAGCATCACCGCAATGACCAAAGGCGCATGTTTGCGCCGGTAGGCGCGTTCGGTCGGATGGCCGATATCGACCATTTCCATATCGGTTGCCAGACGCTGGATATCCTCCATCGCCCCTTCCAAAAGCAGCGTGTCGCCGATCTGCACCTCGACATCATCCAGCTGCCGTCCAATGTTCTTGTCACGCCGGTGCACGGCCAGCGGATAGACGCCATAACGCCGGCGCAGGCGCAACTGGCCCAGCGTCCGCCCGATCATCAGACAGCCCGGCGTCACCAGCACCTCGACCGTCTGAGTCTGGACCGAGCTTAGCTTGTCCACGTCACGCAGGTCCTTGTGATCCTTCAGTCCCAGAATTTCGGACATCGGGCTGCGCAGAACGACCCGGTCCCCCTCTTGCAACACCACCGCCGCCATGTCGCGCCGAAGGCTGGCATCGCCGCGCAGCACGTCAATGACCCGCGCCCCGCCTCGGTTGAACATCTCGACCTCGCCCGGCTTGCGCCCGGCCAGCCCGGAGCCTTCGGGAATGGCGATCTCGGTGAAGAACTTCATCCCCTTGCGGTCGGTCAGCAAGGCCGACATTGATTCGCGGTTGGGCAACAAACGATTGGCGAACAGTCCGATATAGATCAGCCCGGTAATCGCCACGATCAGGCCCAGCGGCGTCATCTCGAATATGCCGAAAGGTTCCAGACCCGCCTTCTGCGCCACCCCGTCCACCACCAGATTGGTCGAGGTGCCAACCAGGGTGATCGTCCCCCCGATGATTGTGAAATAACTTAGCGGAATCATCAGTTTGGATGGCGAAAGTTGCAGCTGCTTTGACAGCTGCATGAAAATGGGCAGCATGACCACAACCAGGGGCGTGTTGTTCACAAAGGCCGAAACACCGGTGACGCCCACGCCCAACACGGCCAAGGTCAATGCCGGATGTTTGGCGGCATTGCTGGCCGCCAGCTGGCTGACCGTCTCCAAAGCGCCGGTTCGCACCAGCGCCCCCACGATCATGAACATGGCAGCAATCGTCCAGGGCGCATTGTTCGACAGAACCCCCGCCACATCCTTGGTCGGCAGGATGCCCAGCACCAGCATGACCACGGCCCCGCTCACGGCCACGACTTCGACCGGAAAGGTCTCACGCAAGAACATCGCAAACATGGCAAGCAGGATCAAAAGCGCCACGAAAGCCTGGGTGTCTTGGGCTAGGTCCAGTCCGAACATCAAAGGCTCCGTATGTTTGCACCAGCAAAACTATACGAAACGGGGCAATCTGTGGGCAAGAGAAATCTCGACCTTTTCAGACGTGTTTCACGATTGGGCGGGCTCTTGCCTGTTTTTTGGGCCGCCCATGGGGGCTTTGGCCGCCAGGCGCGGCTTGACCAGCATCAGCCCAAGCAGCATCACCACCAGCGCGGCCCAAATCCAGTGCGAGAATCGCTCGCCCAAAATCGCCATCGCCCAGATCAGCCCCGACGCCGTCACGACATAGGCGGTCTGGGTGGCAAAGACCGCGCCAGCCCGCGCTGCCAGGCCGACATAGGTCGCATAAATCATGCCATGCAGCACCGAGGACAGCACAAGCGCCCCCTCGGCCCGCCCGAAACCCGCCAAGGGATCGACCCATTGCCCCGTGGCCAGCACCAAGGGCAGGCACAGGACAAGCCCGACCAAAGAGGCGCCGAACATCGCCTGCACCGGATCCATGCCCGCCATGCCATAACGGCTGACAAAGGTCCCCTCCAGCGCGTAACACAAGGGGCCCAGCATCGCGAGCGGCAGATAGGCCACCATCGCAGGGTCGGGCAGGCTGGACTGCGGCAAGGCGATCAGCGCCACCCCCGCGACACCCAGCAACAGCCCCAGCATCCGGCGGACCGCGAACCGGTCCAGCCCCAGCGCCAGCGCCATCGGGAATGCCATCAGCGGCACGGTCGAGATGATGATCGACATGATCCCGGCTGGCAGATGGGTGACCGAGACATAGAATGTATAGCCCGAGATCACCGTGCCCAAGGCCGCCACCACCAGATAGAACCGCAGCGCCTCGCCGGTGAATTTCAGCCCGCGCCCGCGGATCAGCGTCACGCACCCCAGCACCGCGACGCAGATCGCAAGTTGCCAGAAGGTCAGTGCGAACGGCCCGATCCCGGTCGAGGCAGCGATCTTGCCCAATGGCTGGGTCGAGCCCCAGCCCACCCCCAGCACCACCAAAAGCCCGACATTCTTCGCCTGCGACACGTCCTGCTCCGATTGTCCGGTTGTCCGGTTGTCCGGCCACCCTGCCCGACCCGCCGCCGCCCTGCCCCGCGCTTTGCGACATTCGCGGCAGGATTGCCGTCGCCTCTGTTCCGGCCCTGCCGGTCGGGTCGCCAAATCTGCTGATTGCCGGATGCCCCCGGCCATGCCACCATCGGTAAAAAGGAGCTTCAGCCATGTTGGACAAGGTGCTTGACCAGATCGACCGCAATCTGCCCACCGCCCTTGACCGCCTGTTTGACCTTTTGCGAATTCCCAGCATCTCGACCGATCCCGCCTTTGCCGGTGATTGTCGTGCTGCGGCCACATGGTTGGCCAAGGCGCTGGGCGACATCGGCTTTGTCGCCGAGGTCAGGCCGACTGCGGGCCATCCGATGGTCGTGGCCCATGACCGCACGCAGGTCCACCCGCCGCATGTGCTGTTCTACGGCCATTACGACGTGCAGCCGGTCGACCCTGTGGCGCAATGGACCGTGCCGCCGTTCGAACCGGCACTCATCACCCGCGACGATGGTTCGCGCTACATCGCCGCGCGCGGTGCCGCCGATGACAAGGGCCAGCTGATGACCTTCATCGAGGCCTGCCGGGCCTGGAAGGCGGTGACGGGAAGCCTGCCCATTCGGGTTTCGATGATCTTTGAGGGCGAGGAGGAGTCGGGCAGCGCCAGCCTTGCGCCGTTCCTGCAAGCCAATGCCGCAGACCTCGCCGCCGATCTGGCGCTGGTCTGCGACACCGGCATGTGGAGCCGGGCGCGCGCCGCGATCTTCACCGCCCTGCGCGGCCTTGTGGCGCAAGAGGTGGTGGTGACGGCGGCGAACCGCGATCTGCATTCCGGCATCTTTGGCAGCGCCGCCCGCAACCCGATCCATCTGTTGGCCGACATGCTGGCCGCTTTGCACGACGCTGAAGGCCGGGTCACCCTTCCCAGCTTTTATGACGGGGTGGCCGAGGTGCCCGCCGACGTCAAAGCCCAGTGGCAGGACCTTGGTTTTGACGGTGCCGCCTTCCTAAACGATGTCGGCCTCAGCATCCCGGCAGGTGAAGCCGACCGCTCGGTCTATGAGCAGTTGCGCACCCGCCCGACCTGCGAGGTCAACGGCATTTCCGGCGGCTATGCTGGTGCGGGGTTCAAGACGGTCATTCCGTCCACCGCCACGGCCAAGGTGTCGTTCCGGCTGGTCGGCGATCAGGACCCGCAGCGCATCATCGCGCTGTTTCACGATCACATCCGCGCCCGCCTGCCCGCCGACTGTTCGGTGGTCTTTCACGACCATGGCGCCAGCCCGGCCCCGCATCTGCGTCCTGACGGCCCGTGGATCGCCGCTGCCCGCAGGGCGCTGGCGGCGGAATGGTCCAGCGATCCCGCCCTGCTGCACGGTGGCGGCTCGATCCCGGTGGTGGGCGAGTTCAAGCGCCTGCTCGGGCTGGACGCCCTGCTGGTCGGCTTTGGCCTGCGCGATGACCGGGTCCACGCCCCCAATGAAAAGTATGAGATGACCAGCTTTCGCGGCGGCATAAGGTCATGGGCCCGCATCCTTGCCGAACTGGCGGCGCCCCCGCTCGGTGCGACGCCAGGCGAGGCTTAATGACCGCCACCCCGCGCCAGATGCGGCTGACCCCCCGGCTTGCCGCCCTTGTGCCGCCGCATTCCGGCCCGCCCGGACAGCCGCCCGAGGGCGCCGTTCACGCCACCTACGCCGACCATGCCGAAACCGTGGCGCGGCTGCTTGCCGATCATCCCGCCGGGGCCGATCTGTGGGTCTTTGCCTATGGCTCGCTGATCTGGAACCCGGCCTTTGACCACGACGCGGATTGCATCGCCCACGCCCCCGGCTGGCACCGGTCGTTCTGCCTGGGCTGGAACACCGTCTTTCGCGGCTCGCCCGCCCGTCCCGGCCTGATGCTGGCGCTGGATCGTGGCGGGTCCTGCAAAGGCGTGGCTTACCGCCTGCCGCGCGACGCCTGGGGTGCGAACCTGCTGCGCCTTTTGCAGCGCGAATGCCCGTTCAAACCGTCGTCGATCCCGGCCCGCTGGATCACGATCAAGGTTGCGCAGGGGTCGCTGCGCGCCTTGGCCTTTCCGATCGACCGGACCAGCACCCGCTATGTCGCTGGCCTGACCCTTGATAAGACCGCACTTGCCCTTGCCACCGCCGCCGGTGAACGGGGCTGCATGGCCGAATATCTGTGCAGCACCGTCAGCCATCTGGAGGCGCTGGGCATCCACGACCGCTATCTGTGGCAATTGCAGGACCGGGTCGCGCGGCTGATCGAGGGGCATTCGGGGCAATCCCCCGACCTGCCAGACCGGGGCAACTCTTAAGGTCAGCTTAACAAGAAACCATAGAATAGCCTGATATCAATGCATTAAAGGATATCGCACGCGTGCGACGCCGCTAGACCCCCGCCTGTTGCAGCCGCCCGCCCTGCCGGATCATCCGCACCCTGATCGCCTTGCCGGTCTTGTCGTCGGTCTCGACATAGACCCCGCACAGCGTCGCCTCGCCTGCTGCAGGTTCGAACCGGGCCGCGTTCATACCGGTGATAAAGCGGCGCAAAGGCTCCAGCTTTTCCATCCCGATCACACTGTCATAATCGCCGCACATGCCCGCATCGGTCAGATACCCTGTGCCCTTGCCCAGGATCATCGCGTCAGCGGTCGGCACATGCGTATGGGTGCCCACCACCAAACTGGCCTGCCCGTCGCACCAATGCCCCATGGCCATCTTCTCGCTCGTGGCTTCGGCATGAATCTCGACAATCGTGGCCTGCACGGACCCGCCCAATGGATGCGTTTTCAAGATGCCTTCCACGGCAGAAAACGGGTCATCAAAGGGCCGCTTCATGAAGACCTGCCCCAGGGCCTGCATCACAAGCACCCGCCTGCCTTGCGTCGCCGTGAACACTTTGGCCCCCCGCCCCGGTGCGACTTTCGAGAAATTCAGGGGCCGGATGATCCGCCCCTCGGTCTCGCAATACTGGATCATGTCCTTTTGGTCAAAGGCATGGTCGCCCAGCGTCACACAATCCGCCCCGGCCTCAAGCAGACCCTTGGCATGTTCCCCCGTCAGCCCGACACCCTGGCTGGCATTTTCACCGTTCACCACGACGAAATCCAGGCCCCAATCGGCACGCAACTTCGGCAACCTCTCGGCCACCGCCGCCCGCCCTGCCCGCCCCATCACATCGCCAAGGAAAAGGATTTTCATAGGTCCGGATTAGGCTGAAGAAGGAAGGCAGGCAAGGGGGCTGCGGAGATAGTCGCAGTCTTCTGCTCAGACACCTGCAGACCAGTCCAAAGGTTGACGAACGCGGGCCTTGCGACCTAGCTGTTCAGTCCCGGCATCTGGTGGATCGGGTTTAGAGTGAATCGTTCTGGCTCTGATGTCCAGACTTTGCAGATGTATTCGTATGGCGTGAGCCCGTTCAGCGTCTTGAGCCTTCGGGCGAAGTTGTAGGCTGCGAGGAAATCGGTGAGGTGCGTGCGTAGCTGGTCGTGGCTTTCGGAATGGAAGCGTTTGACGGTGGCCTCCTTGATCGTGCGGTTCATCCGCTCGACCTGGCCGTTGGTCCAAGGGTGGTTCGGCTTGGTCAGCCGGTGCTCGATGCCGTTGGCCTCGCAGATCATGTCGAAGCGCATTGGCCGGGAGTAGACGGTGT
>JAYSWK010000261.1:0-4611 GCA_043718085.1 Rhodobacterales bacterium | reverse complement strand
GGGCATCTCGACCCCGGTGCCTTCGCCGCGCGGATAGCGAAAGGCGATCGGGCCTGCATCATGCGCGGCGGCGGTCGCGACCATATGCACAAGTTCGGCCTCGTCGGCGGCAGCCATGACGACGAAACCCGGCAAATTGGCCAGAAAACCCACATCGAACGACCCGGCATGGGTGGCCCCATCGGCCCCGACCAGACCCGCCCGGTCGATGGCAAAGCGCACCGGCAGGCGCTGGATGGCGACGTCGTGAACAACCTGGTCATAGCCGCGCTGCAGGAACGTCGAATAGATCGCGCAAAAGGGTTTCATGCCCCCCGCCGCCAGCCCTGCGGCAAAGGTCACCGCGTGTTGCTCGGCTATCCCCACGTCAAACAACCGTTTCGGAAAGCGTCCCGCGAACAGATCCAGCCCCGTGCCGTCGGGCATGGCAGCGGTAATGGCGACGATCTTGCCGTCCCGCTCGGCCTCGGAAATCAGGCTCTGTGCAAAGACTTTGGTATAGCTGGGCGCATTGGACGCGGCTTTGGCCTGCACGCCCGTCAGCACATCGAACTTGGCGGTGGCGTGGCCCTTGTCGCGGGCGTTTTCGGCGGGCGCATAGCCTTTGCCCTTTTTCGTCAGCACATGAATCAGGATCGGCCCGGTGGCCCTTGCATGGACCGTGCGCAGAACGGGCAAAAGCTGGTCCAGATCATGGCCGTCGATGGGGCCGACATAGGAAAAGCCCAGCTCCTCGAACAATGTGCCGCCCACGGTCATGCCCTTCAGCATTTCCTTGGCCCGCCGCGCGCCTTCCTGGAAAGGTTCGGGCAGCAGCGACACCATGCCTTTGGCAGCTGATTTCAGCTCTTGAAACGGATCGCCGGAATAGATGCGGCTCAGATAGGCCGACAGCGCCCCGACCGGTGGCGCGATGGACATTTCATTGTCGTTCAGCACCACAAACAGCCGCTTTTTCAGATGCCCCGCGTTGTTCAGCGCCTCGAACGCCATGCCCGCCGACATCGCCCCGTCGCCAATCACCGCCACCGCATCGCCGGGATCGCCGCCCAGATCCGCCGCCACCGCAAATCCCAAAGCCGCGCTGATCGAGGTCGAACTATGCGCCGCGCCAAACGGGTCATAGGGCGATTCGCTGCGCTTGGTGAAACCGCTCAACCCGCCCTCGGTGCGCAAGCTGCGGATACGGTCGCGCCGCCCGGTCAATATCTTGTGCGGATAGCATTGGTGCCCGACGTCCCAGATGATCTTGTCGCGCGGCGCATCAAACACGGCATGCAGCGCCACGGTCAGTTCGACCACGCCCAGCCCCGCGCCCAGATGACCGCCCGTGACCGAGACGGCGCTGATGGTTTCGGCGCGCAATTCGTCGGCCAGTTGGCGCAACTCGCGGTCATCAAGGCGTTTCAGATCGGCGGGCAAAAGCACGCGGTCCAGCATCGGGGTCAGGGGGCGTTCGGTCATGGCTCTGGTTTACCGGAATGCGGGCGGCTTGAAAAGGCGCGGGGGTCGGATAAACCGCCGCAGCGCCACAATGCACGCAAGTTGTGCAGGATTTCCTCAACTGTCGCGGGTGATCACAAAGCGGGCCGCCGCAATCAGGTTCCGCGCACCGGCATAGGGCATCAGCGCGGTCTCGGCCTCGGCCACCAGATCACGGGCACGCTGACGCGCCGCCTCCAGCCCCAAAAGCGAGACAAACGTGGCCTTTCCCGCAGCGGCATCCTTGTTCAGCCTCTTGCCCGCCTTGCCGGGATCCCCCGTCACATCCAGAATGTCATCGGCAATTTGAAAGGCCAGCCCCAGCGCCGCCGCATAGGCCGCCAGCGGCCCCGTATCCACCCCCGCAATCCTGGCCCCGGCCTCGGTTGCAAAGGAAATCAGCGCCCCGGTCTTTCCGGCCTGCAATGTGGTGATCTCGTCCAGCGTCAGATCCGACTTGCGCTCCGCAGCCATATCCAGTGCCTGCCCCAGAACCATTCCCTCGGCACCCGCGGCGCGCGAAAGGCTCTGTACCAGCCCGATCCGCACCTCGGCGGGCCCGATAACCGGGTCGGTCAGCAACTCGAAAGCCAGGGTTTGCAAGGCATCCCCGGCCAGAATTGCCGTCGCCTCGTCCCATTTGCGATGAACCGTGGGCTGCCCCCGGCGCAAATCGTCATTGTCCAGCGCGGGCAGGTCGTCATGGACCAGCGAATAGGCATGCAACGCCTCGACCGCGGCGGCCACACTCAGCGCACGGGCGGGGGCGATCCCATGCATCCGGGCCGATTCCAGCACCAGAAACCCGCGCAGCCTCTTGCCGCCCTGAACCGCATAGCGCATCGCGTGAACCACGGGCGCGTCGGCGCGCATGGCCAAGGCTTCGTTCAGGCGGGTCTCGATCAGCGCGGCGTCAGCGGCCAGAAGCGAGGTAAAGCTCACATCCCCTCCACCGGGGTCGTGCCCACCGCGCGCCCCTCGGCTGCGCGGATCAGTTCGACCTTTTCCTCGGCATCCTTCAGCTTGGCCGCGCAATGCGCCTTCAGTGCCGCACCCCGTTCATAAAGCGCGATTGACTGCTCCAGCGCGACATCGCCCTTTTCCAACTGGCTGACCACGGCTTCCAGGGCCTGCATCGCCTCTTCAAAGCTCATGTCCGCGACGGGTTTTTCAGCCATTCGACCGCTCCTGCAAAACACCCACATGCGCCGCCACCGAAGCGGTCAGTGCGTCAAGATCATAGCCGCCCTCAAGACAGGATACCACCCGGCCATTTTCGGCCAGATCGCACAGCCGTCCGGTCAGCCAGGCGTAATCTTCGGCCTGCCAGTTAAGCCCCGCCAAAGGGTCATCCGCATGGGCGTCAAACCCGGCCGAGATCAGGATCAGTTCCGGCTTGAACGCCGCAATCGCCGGCAGCGCCTCGGCCTCATAGATCGCGCGCATATGGGCCCCATCGCTGCCGGGGCGCAGGGGCAGGTTCATGATCAGGCCATGCGCACCTTTTTCGGCAGGGTCCCCCGTGCCCGGCCAAAGCGGCATCTGATGGGAACCCACGAACAGCACCCTGGGTTCATTCCACAACAGATCCTGCGTGCCATTGCCGTGATGCACGTCAAAATCAACGACAGCGACCCGTTTCAGCCGTAACAGAGCATGTTTTGCCGCAATCGCCACCGTGCCGAACAGACAAAACCCCATCGGCGTGGCGGTTTCGGCATGGTGCCCGGGCGGGCGGGCCACGACAAAGGCCGTCCGGTCCTCGCCATTCAGAACCGCATCCACCGCCGCACAGGCCGCACCCACGGCATGGGACGCCGCGTCAAAACTGCCCGGCGACATCCAGGTGTCCGGGTCCAGTTGGGCGATACCCGCGATGGGCTCGGCCGCGCGGATGCGGGCGATATAGGCGGCGGGATGGCACAGCAGCAGATCCGCATCCTGGGCCAAAGGGGCATCGCGCCGGGTCACCTGAATGCCTTGCAACCCCCGCTCGACCGCGGCAATCCGGTCGACCCGTTCGGGATGGCCCGGCGGGGTGATGTGGCGGGCCGAGGCGGGATAGGCGTAAACAAGGGTCATGGTCAGGCCTTTCAGTTGGCCTCAAGTTGAGGCGATTTGCCCGTATGGCGCAAGGGGTGGACTTGGGGCTCGGCCATGTCATGCTGCCCGCAATGCGGAGGGTTCCATGACGACAGGTTTCTATTTCGACGAACGCTGCATGTGGCATTCCACAGGCGAGCAGGTGCTTTTTCTTCCGGTGGGCGGCTGGTTGCAGCCCATGGCGGGCGGTGGACAGGCCGAAAACCCCGAGACGAAGCGGCGCTTTCGCAATCTGCTGGAGGCGTCCGGCCTGTTGCGGCAACTGGATCAGCGCGGCGCCGAGCCCGCGACCCGCGATGATTTGTTGCGCGTCCACAGTGCCGGCTACCTTGACCGATTCAAGGCCATGTCAGATGCCGGCGGCGGTGCCTTGGCCGAAGATTCGCCCTTTTCCCAAGGCGGCTACGAAATCGCATCCCTGTCCGCAGGCCTCGTAAAACGCGGTGTCAGAGACGTTTTGGCCGGCGATCTGCCCAATGGCTATGCCCTGTCCCGCCCGCCCGGCCATCACTGTCTGCCCGACACTTCGCTGGGCTTTTGCCTGATGGCCAATATCCCCGTGGCGCTTGAGGCTGCCCGGGCCGAGTTCGGGGCACTGAAAGTGGCCGTTGTCGATTGGGACGTGCACCACGGCAATGGCACACAAGAGATCTACTATAGACGCGGCGATACGCTGACCATTTCGCTGCATCAGGAAAACTGCTTTCCCGTGTTTCAGGGTCTGGCCCGCGAACGCGGCAGCGGTCCGGGGTTGGGTGCCAATCTCAACATCCCGCTGCTGCCCGGTGGGGGCCATCAGGCCTATATTGATGCGTTCGACATTCTGGTCGAACCGGCCGTCAGGGCCTTTTCCCCCGACCTGATCGTCGTGGCCTGCGGGCTGGATGCCAATGGCTACGACCCGCTGGCCCGCATGCTGGCCCATTCCGGCACCTTCCGGCAGATGACGCAGCGCATCAAGGCCCTTGCCGCCGATCTTTGCGTCGGAAGGGTTCTGGTCGCGCATGAGGGCGGCTATTCCGAGGC
>JAYSWK010000027.1:0-6253 GCA_043718085.1 Rhodobacterales bacterium | reverse complement strand
GGGTCGAGATCATGTTCATGAACCCGACCCCGATGATGCATCCGATGCATCTGCATGGCCACCACTTCCAGGTGGTGGATGTGGGTCTGGGCCGCTTTGCCGGGCCGATGCGCGACACGGTCATGGTGCCGCGGGGCGGCATGGTGACCGTCGCCGTCGATCTGGACAAACCGGGCGGCTGGTTCCTGCACTGCCACCATCTGTATCACATGGCGGGCGGGATGATGACCACGCTAGAGGTGTCCTGACCCGAAAGGGTAGCAAGGCTGTGGCCGGGCTTTTGCACGCGTGCAAAAGCGGCTTTCCCCGCTGAAAGGAGGCCCGCATCGGCATCCAGCCGCTGACCAATGTAGCCGTGGCTCTCAGCCGGCCCCGCACCGGCAAAATGCCACGTCAGATTGTCCGCCCAGGTGCCATAGGGGCGGTAGAGGGTGTGTGCTTTCGCGCCTGCGACCTTAGTTTGGGTCGGTGAGTTCGTGCAGCGCTTTGTCCAGCACAGCGCCAAAAGCGTCCACTTGCTCAGCGGTCGCGCCAAGTTTCTTCAATGCGGGGCCACATTCGCGCATCCCGTTTATGTAAACGGTTAATCGTTCAGCCAATGTGCCAGACAGAAAGGGTTGAAATGGCAGCTGAGGAGAGCAATTGAATACTCGGTTCTTCCGCTCCAGACGCGACCTTGCAGGATAGCGAAGGCGAAATTCCTCTCCCATTATGATCGGAACATAGCGAATCTTGACATCCAAATCGCGGAGTGGGCTGTCCTTGATGGCCGCCTCAAGCGCAGCCTCGGTTCTCGCCGATACGTCATTGTAAGCATCGAGGATGCCCCGTTCGAGTTCAGCACTGTAAACAATTATCATTTCTGGATCCTGATACTACCAGCCGAAAGTGTACCTTGGGAAGCTGCCGTTCTGAGCCACAAATGCCACAGTGGCCCCCACTTCCGCAATCCGAGCCGACAAGCGATCCGGGAATCTCGCCTGAACTTCGTAGGTGACACCCATCCGATCGAGCATTTCCTGTGTGTACCTTCCTGTCGGCGCATTCGGCGCGCTTGTGATCCCGATTTTGTCAATGATTGTCGTATTTTTCCGGATCAGATAATACAACTCATTCTCATTCCGGCTCATCAGACTGTTTGCGTGTGTTCCCGTGCCATCTGAGACCATGCCGCGATAACGATCAAGCAATCTCTCACCTTTAGCAGCATCGGCGGCAGTCTTTGCGGCAAGAGCTTGTTTTTCTGCCTCCCATCCCCAAATGACGGAATCGATCCCTTCGCTGAACCCACCGCCGATTGCTTCTGATGTGTCTCCGGCTGCTCCGATGATGAGGCCGCCCGCACCGCCAACAATCGCACCGCCGCCGACACCAACAACCTCGCCCGCCGGACCGGCAACCATTCCGGCATTCCCCGCATATGCGCCTGCTACAAAACCCGCCGCGCCCAGTGATAGTGTTTTGTCGGCGTCCGCGTTTTTGGCAAATCCTGTCGAGAACCCTGAGAAGAAGTTTGAGACATCTCTGGTCAGCTCATTCCAAGAGTAGTTCCCCCCCGGAGCTCTCCCATTCACCGGATCGCCGCCTGCATAGGCATAGCGGTTGGTGCCGACGCCGGGTTTGGTGACCTCCCACCAATCGGGCTGGATGAACATCCCGAGCTGGGGGTCCATGTAGCGGGCGTTGCAGTGAGGCGGGATCAGGAAACAGTCCGGGGGACAGTTTCCCCCGCCGAAAGGAGGCCCGCATTGGCATCCAGCCGCTGACCAATGTAGCCGTGGCTCTCGACCGGACCCGCACCGGCAAATTGCCAGGTGAGATTGTCCGCCCAGTTGTCGTAGGGGCGGTAGAGGCTGAGTTCGGGCCGAATCGGTGGCGCCGGGGGCCGAGTCCTAGGGGGCGTGGTGGAGGGCGGTCCGGCATGGTGGTGTACATGCCGAAGGTGGGGGCGTCGGGCAGGGGTGCGCGGCAGTGCGCGGCTGGCACTTTCTTAATGCCGGGTTAATTTATGGGATCTAACCTTTTGATTAAAAAGGATTTAAAAAAGTGCCCAGATCTGGACGCCCGCAATGCGCGCGTTTGGGTCAGTCGAAGAACGGGTTCATCTGGGCGACGATCACGGCGTTTTCGGCCAGGGCGCGGTCCATCAGCTTGCGCTCGTCGGCGTCGATCTCGTCGCCCGAGGCCAGGCGTTCATCCAAGGTGCCATAGCCCGAGACATCCAGGGGGGAAAGGTCGGCTTCTTTCAGCACGGCCACCGTCTCGCGCACGGCTTCGGCCTCATCGACGCCGCTGGCATAGACGATCAGCGCCGCGCCAGTGGATTTGTCGGGCAAGCCGTCACCGGTCTTGCGGCCCACCTCGACCACCAGGGTAAAGACCTGCTGGGGGCGTTTGATCTTTGCGGGCTTGTCGTCGTCTTCCACGGTCTAGTCCCTGAGCAATTCGTTGATCCCGGTCTTGGAACGGGTCTGGGCATCGACCTTTTTAACGATCACGGCGCAGTACAGGTTGACCCCGCCCTTGCCGGGCATCGACCCCGCCACGACCACGGAATAGGGCGGCACCTCGCCATACATCACCGCCCCGGTTTCCCGGTCGACGATCTTGGTGGATTTGCCGATGAACACGCCCATGCCAAGGACCGAGCCCTGGCGGATGATGCAGCCTTCGACAACTTCGGACCGGGCCCCGATGAAGCAGTCGTCCTCGATGATGGTGGGGCCGGCCTGCATCGGTTCCAGCACGCCGCCGATGCCGACGCCGCCCGACAGGTGGACGTTCTTGCCGATCTGAGCGCAGCTGCCGACGGTGGCCCAGCCATCGACCATCGAGCCTTCGTCAACATAGGCGCCGATGTTCACGAAAGAGGGCATCAGCACGACGTTGCGCCCGATGAAGGCCGAGCGGCGGACGATGGACCCCGGCACGGCGCGGAAACCGGCGGCGCGCCACTGGTTTTCGCCCCAGCCATCGAACTTGGACGGCACCTTGTCCCACCAGGTGGCGGCGCCATTGCCGCCGGGGATGACCGCCATGTCATTGAGGCGGAAGGACAGCAGCACCGCCTTCTTGGCCCATTGGTTCACATGCCAGTCATTTCCGCGCTTTTCGGCGACGCGCAGCGTGCCCTTGTCCAGCGCGTCCAATGTGGCGTCCACGGCGTCGCGGACCTCGCCTTTGGTGGTCAGGGAAATGCCGTCGCGGGCCTCCCAGGCGGCTTCGATGGCGGGTTCAAGATCGGCAAGTTCGGCGGGCAGGGACATGGGGCGGCTCCGGCTGGTTTGGGGCCTAATAGCTTTCCGCGCCGCCCCATGCAATCGCTTCGCGGGAAAATGGGGCGTCCAGATCTGGACGCTTTTCGAACCCAAGCAAAATCAATGGGTTGGACTTCGAAAATTTACCATGGCTTAACTTTTGGCCTGGGTCAGAAGATCAGAACATCCGACGCCGTCATTGTGGCCCCGTTTGACAAGGTCAGGATCTGGGTTTCGCCGCCTGCGGCATCCCCGTTGGCGTCCCAGATCAGATCGTGGCTGTCGGGGGTCGCGCCAGGCCGCAGGATGAACTGGCCGCCCGTTCCAAGGGCCGCATCCTGATGGAAAAGCCCGGCCTCCAGCACACCGCGTGGCACAAGGTGGTCAAGGCCCCTGGCGCGGATGGCGACGTGGTCCGAACCGCTGGTGAAATCGGTGATCTGGTCCCCCGCCTGGTCAAGCCAGCGAAAGGCAAACCGGTCGGCGCCCCACCCGCCGTCTAGCACATCCTGACCGCGCCCGCCGGACAAAGTATCCGCCCCGCTGCCGCCTGAAAGCACATCATCCCGGCTGCCGCCGGACATCTGATCTGCCCCGCCTTTGCCAAAACCGTGATCCTCGCCCCCGGACCCATGGAATGTATCGCCACCCTGACCAAGCACGGCATGATCCGCAAGCCCGCCGCCATAGACCTGAAAATGTTCGAAATTGCCAAATGTCGAGCCATGTTGATCCTGCCCAAGATCCGCAGACAGATCCAGGTCCAGGCCGGTGTCCAGATATCCATAGACGATCCGCAACATGTCGGACCCCGCGCCGCCATCCAGCTGGTTCTGGCCCCCGGTCCGATAGGTCACGATGTCCTGGCCAGCCCCCGCCATGACCATGTTGTTGCCGGCAGCCACGTCGATCAGATCGTCAAATGCACCACCGCGCACCTGATCATCGCCGTCCTGGGTCCGCACGATCAGCTGTTCGAAGCCGTCGATGTCCAGCGCCGACATGCCGTTCACGGATACCGTGGCGTCACTGCCAGTGGCCAGAACGACCATCGCATCGAACTGGGCGAAAGTATTGCTGTCGAAATTCAGGTTCAGGGTGTCGCGGCCTGCACCGCCATGGACGGCGCCGCCACCGCCAAGCAGATAGACTGCGACCATATCGGCACCCGACCCGCCGCGCGCCAGGACCGTGTCTTCGCGCAGGAATATGTCGTCATCCCCGGCCCCGCCATAGACGCGGCCATGGCTGTCCACGACCGAGCTTGCGGCGACAAGGTGGTCATCGCCCGCGCCGCCGTAGATCAGGATATTGCCGAAATAGCCAAAAACCGTGTCATCGCCGATACCGCCATAGGCCGTGTCATGGCCGCCATTGGGGAAGATATTGTCATCGCCGCTCCCGGCGTGGAACAGGTCGCGATGCTTGGTGCCCATGAGGAAATCCGCTTGGGCTGTGCCGGTGATGACATTGACGGGCATGAACGTGGCTCCTGGAATATGGCCCAAAAAGCGGGTCGGTTTGAATATCGGCGCAGGTTATGCGGCAAACTTGACATGACGAGGTGGGTCAAGCCAAGGCAAATCGCGCCAGGCCAGGCGGCGGAGGCCTGGCGCAAAGGGCCATAGCGGCGGTTCGGCCGCTATTTGCGCCAGTCCCGATCGCGGCCAACAGCGTTGCGCTTGTCGCCGATCTTGCGGTGCATCTTGCCGAACGCGCGGTTGCGCTGATGGGCCTGATGGATGCTTTCGCTGTTGAAGCGGTCCTCGCGCAGCAGCTTTTGCCAGCGGTGCAGGCGGGCAGGGTCCAGATCACCGGCGGCAATTGCCGCCTGCACGGCACAGCCGGGCTCGACCTCGTGCTTGCAATCGGTGAAGCGGCAGGTCAGGGCCAGCGCGGTCAGGTCATCGAAAAAGGCGTCGATGCCATCCGCCACATCGGTCAGTTGCAGTTCGCGCACGCCGGGCGTGTCGATCAGCCAGCCGCCTTCCGCCATGGCCACCAGATAGCGCGCCGTGGTGGTATGGCGGCCCTTGGCGTCATCCTCGCGGATGTCCTGCACCGCCTGGGCCCCGCCGGTCAGGGCGTTAGACAAGGTGGTCTTGCCAACACCCGAGGAGCCAAGCAGGATCACCGTCTGCCCCTTGCGGCACCAGTCGCCCAGACGCTGGCGCACATCCGGTCCATGGGAATTCAGCGCCACGACCGGCAAATTGCGTTGCAAGGCGCGACCCTGGGCCACAAAGGCATCGGGTTCCGCCGTCATGTCGGCCTTGGTCAGCACCAGAACCGGCTGAATCTGGGCGCTGGCGCACAGCACAAGGTAACGTTCCAGCCGGGCCACGTTGAAATCGCCGTTGCAGGACGACACGATCAGCGCGGTATCGACATTGGCGGCGATCAGCTGGCGCGCCATGCCGGTTCCGGCCGCTTTGCGCGCCAGTTCCGAGCGGCGTTCCAGCACGCGCAGGGCCACCTCGCCCCGCGTGACGATCCAGTCGCCCACCGCCACATCGCCGGTGTTCAGATCCGAGGCCGGGATCAGATCGCAAGGGCCATCCGCGCCCAAAGCCTCGATCCGGCTGCGGTGCACGCCGGTGACGCGCGCGGGTTCAACGGTGCCGATCTCGTCCAGGTCAAGCTGGCGCATGAAATCAGCGGTCCAGCCGAGTGCGGCCAGAAGGGAATTGTTCATCAAGGGATTATCCTCGCATGAGTTGCATTTGGCCAGAAGCCGGCCGGTTCAGCAAATTCATGGGCGAGGGGAGCGTGATGCTCAGACCGACCCCGCCCGAAGGGATGCAATGGCTGCCATGTTCAATCCTCCGGTAAAGGGCCGCGTTTGGGTCTTCGCAAGTCCCGCGCAAAACCGCATTCCACTTTTGCTGGAATTGCGTGCGGGTGAGAGGCTGACAACGACCCAAGTGGGGCTCGTTACGGCTGCTTCCTTCCGGACCTGACCGGGTTGGCGAGGCACCTGCCCGCGCCAACCTCTC
>JAYSWK010000260.1:0-4618 GCA_043718085.1 Rhodobacterales bacterium | reverse complement strand
TGGATGAAACGTTTGCGCTGCTGGGTGGTGGGCCTGCCGGGTCCATCGGGGCCATGGGCAGCTGGATCGCGGGGCTTTTGGGCTGTGCGGCGGTTCTGTGGATTCTGAGCTCGGGACGCAAGTCGCGCAGAAAGCACGGCTTCCCGCTGCGTCCGATGTGGGCCGAGGGGACCTTGGCCGTTCTGGGCTGCGGTGTGCTGATCGGGTCAGTTCTGATCGTGAACGCCTATCCCTGGCCGAAAGGCATTGTCGAAGCCTATCTCAAGGCCAACCCGGATATCGTGGTGCCGGAAGGCGGGCTTTTCATCAGCACGGGCTTTGCCATTCCGGTTCTGATCCTGGCCGTGGTGGGCATCCTGATGACCATCCTGATGACGCGCACGCGCTTTGGCCGCTATGTTTTTGCCATCGGTGGCAATCCTGAAGCCGCGGCGCTGGCCGGGATCAACACCAAATGGATGACGATGAAAATCTTTGCGCTGATGGGGCTGTTGGCCGGTCTGGCCGCTGTCGTCGCCTCGGCCCGCCTGAATGCTGCGACCAATGCCTTGGGCGATCTGGACGAACTTTACGTCATCGCCTCGGCCGTCGTGGGGGGCACGTCGCTGGCCGGGGGCATTGGCACGATCTATGGCGCGATCATCGGTGCGCTGGTCATGCAAAGCCTGCAGACCGGCATGGTGCTGATCGGGTTCGGGGACGGGTCCTACCGCAAGATCGTGGTCGGGGTGGCGCTGGTGCTGGCGGTCTATCTGGACAATCTTTACCGCAAGAAGATCAAGTGAGGGGATGACGATGGCAAACTCTGGAACTCCTCTGGTCGAGTTGCGCGATATCTCGATCGCGTTTGGCGGGATCAAGGCCGTCGATCACGTCACGGTCGATTTATACCCCGGCGAGGTTGTGGGCCTTTTGGGCCATAACGGCGCGGGCAAATCGACGCTGATCAAATGCTTGTCGGGCGCCTACAAGGCCGATAGCGGCGATATCCTGATCAATGGCGAGAAGGTCGAGATCAACAATCCCCGCGACGCGCGTGGCCTGAACATCGAGACGATCTATCAGACCCTTGCCTTGGCCGACAATCTGGATGCCGCATCGAACCTGTTTCTGGGCCGCGAGATCGTGGGCCGGGGCGGTTTTGTCGATGACAGCAAGATGGAGGCCGAGACGCGCAAGATCCTGGCACGGCTGAACCCGAACTTCCGCAAGTTCAACGTGCCGGTGTCCGCTTTGTCAGGCGGGCAGCGCCAGTCGGTCGCCATCGCGCGTGCCGTCTATTTCAACGCCAAGATCCTGATCATGGACGAGCCGACCGCCGCCCTTGGCCCGCACGAGACGCAGATGGTGTCCGAACTGATCCAGGAGTTGAAGGCCCAGGGTCTGGGCATCTTCCTGATCGAGCATGACATTCACAACGTGATGAAGCTGTGCGACCGCGCCTCGGTCATGAAGAACGGCCAACTAGTCGGCACGGTCAATGTGGGTGAGGTCACGGACGAGGATATCCTTGGCATGATCATCCTGGGCAAGAAACCGGCCAAGGCGGCCTGAAAATGGCCCTGCCTGGACAGGGCTGCCCAGCACGCATGAGGGTTCCCATCTTGAAAAGACTGTCTCTGGCGATTTTGTTGGCCCTTGCGCTTGCCCAGCCTTCGCAGGCGGGCGAGGGGCGCGGCGTGATGCTGCAATGGTACAAGCTGGTGATGGAACTGGTGCGCCACACGGCGACCTATACCCCGCCGGTGGCCAGCCGCGCCTTCGCCTATCTGGGGGTGACGGGATATGAGGTCATGGCCTCGGGGCGGCCCGAAATGGCGGATTTGGCCGGGCAGTTGAACGGGCTGGAGGCCGTGCCTGCACGCGGTGCGGGCGAATATGACGAGGCGGTCATCATGCAGGCCGCCATGACGCAATCGGTGCGGGATTTCTTTTTCAACACCGGGCCCAGCGGGCAGCAGGCGATGGACCGGATGGAGGAAAGCCTGACCAAGCAGGTGACCAAGGGGCTGCCGGCCGATGTCGTCGAACGCAGCACGGCCTATGGCGCGGCTTTGGCCCAGCATGTCTGGCAATGGTCGCAGGGCGATGGCGGGGCGGTGATCGACAATTTGGGCTTTCCGCGCGACTGGGCGCTGAACCCTGGCCCCGGCCATTGGAAACCGACCTCGACCATCGCGCTGCAACAAGCACCCCTGTTGCCCGGTTGGGGCAAGAACCGGCCCTTTGCCATGCCGGCAGGGACCAGCTGCCCCTTGCCTGCGCCGCCCGAATATTCCGAGGATCCGGCGTCGGAATTCTATGCGCAAGCCAAAGAGGTTTATGACACGACCCGCGCCCTGACGGACGAGCAAAAGAAGATTGCACGGTTCTGGTCGGATGACCCGATGCTGTCGCCCACCCCACCCGGTCACTGGATTGCGCTGGTCTTGCTGCTGGCCGAAAGCGAAAAGCTGGACGGGCCGCAGGCCGCTGATGCCTTGATGCGGGTGGGTGTGGCGGTGGCGGATGGGTTCATCGGCTGCTGGGCCGTGAAATACGACTACGACCTGATCCGCCCGGTCAACTATATCAAAGCCGTGATCGACCCCAAATGGGAGCCCTTGCTGATCACCCCGCCTTTCCCCGAATATCCGTCGGGCCATTCCAGCCAATCGGGGGCCGCGGCTGCCGTGCTGACCGCGATCTTTGGCGCGAATTTCGCCTTTGGCGATCCGACCCATGAAGAGGACGGCATCGCCGCGCGCCATTTCGACAGCTTCAAGGCGGCCGCCGAAGAGGCGGCGATGTCGCGGCTTTACGGCGGTATCCACTTTCGTGCGGCGGCGGAGCGGGGCCTGGAACAGGGGGCTTGCATCGGGGCTTATAGCGTGGCGTTGAGGACCTTGCCGTGAAACATCTTTTGATGCTTGCCTTGCTGACCGCAGGCCCCGCCCTGGGCGATGACATGCCCGCCGTGCCGCAGTTCGTGGACGAAAGCGCCGCGTCGGGGGTCAGTTCGGTCTATGCCGGGGAATGGCAATACATGGTGGGCGGCGGGGTTTCGACCTTTGACTGCAATGACGACCACTTGCCGGACCTGGCCCTGTCGGGGGGCGAGGAAAATGCCAGCCTGTGGATCAACCGCTCGGGCCCTGGTGGCGCGCTGAAATTCGAAAAGGCGGACGGCACTGGGCTGGATCTGATCGGGGTGACGGGCAGCTATCCGATGGATGTCGACAGCGACGGGATCACCGATCTGGTGGTGCTGCGCGTGGGCGAAAACATGGTGATGCGGGGTCTGGGCGCCTGCCATTTTGAAAATGCCAACAAGGCTTGGGGGTTTGACGGTGGCGATGCCTGGTCCACAGCCCTGGCTGCGACATGGGAAAAGGGTCAGGATTGGCCGACGATCGCCGTGGGCAATTACATCGACCGCTTGCAAGAGGCTTTCCCCTGGGGTTCTTGCACCGACAACTGGCTGCACCGACCGGCCGGTGCCACGGGGTTTGCGCCGCCAGTGGCCCTGAAGCCCAGTTTCTGCGCCCTGTCCATGCTGTTCACCGACTGGGACCACTCGGGCACGCCCGCGCTGCGGGTCTCGAATGACCGGGAATATTACAAGGGTGGGCAAGAGCAGCTGTGGCATGTGCTGCCGGGCGAGGCTCCGGTGCTGTTTACCGACAAGGAAGGCTGGGCGCGGCTGCGCATCTGGGGGATGGGGATTGCCACGGATGATCTGGATGGCGACGGGTTCCCGGAGTATTTCCTGACCTCGATGGCGGATAACAAGCTGCAAGGTCTGGTCAAACCGGCGGATGGCGCGGCCCTGATCCCGAAATATGCCGACAGCGCCTTCAAGCGCAAGGCAACGGCGCATAGGCCCTATACCGGCGGGGATACCCACCCTTCGACCGGATGGCATGCCCAGTTTGGCGATGTGAACAATGACGGCTATGCCGATCTGTTCATCGCCAAGGGCAATGTGGCCCAGATGCCGGATTTTGCGCAGGACGACCCCAACAACCTGCTTTTGCAACGCCCGGACGGCAGCTTCGCCGAGGCGGGCGACAAGGCGGTTGTTGCCTCGATGCGGCAAGCGCGGGGCGGGCAACTGGTGGATCTGAACAGCGACGGGTTGTTGGATCTGGTCGTCGTCAACCGCAATGCCGGGGCCGAGATCTGGCGCAATGCCGGGGTTGGGGTCGGATCTGGGGCAGGCCATTGGCTGGGGCTGAGGTTGCATCAGGACGGCAGCAATCCCGACGCAATTGGCGCGCGGATCGAGGTCAGGGCGGGGGCGCGCAACTGGATGCGCGAGACCAATGTCGGCGGCGGCCATGCCAGCGGATCGCTTGGGGTGCAGCATTTCGGCCTGGGCACGGCGGACGGGGCCGAGGTCCGGGTGATCTGGCCCGATGGCAGTATCGGCGACTGGGCCCGCGTCGGGGCGGATGCGGTCTGGACCCTGGCCAAGGGCGCGGCCCCTGCGCCGGGCTGAGCCGCGCGCGCGCCCGGTGGACAACGACCGGGCTGCGGACTAAAGCGGGATGGGTTTGCATGGAATCGGAAATCGCTGCCTCTCGCATTCGCTCGAACGCGATTTCCGATAGTCTCTTTGGTTCCGTGAAAACCCATC
>JAYSWK010000259.1:0-1829 GCA_043718085.1 Rhodobacterales bacterium | reverse complement strand
CTTCAGACCGAAGGTCTGGCCGGGTTCATTGTGCCACGCGCCGACGCGCATCAGGGCGAATATGTCGCCCCCTGTGACGAGCGTTTGCAGTGGTTGACCGGCTTTACCGGTTCGGCCGGGTTTTGCGTGGTTCTGCCGGACCTGGCGGGCGTGTTCATCGACGGGCGTTACCGCACGCAGGTCAAGGCGCAGGTCGATCTGGCCGTCTTCACCCCGGTGCCCTGGCCTGATGTTCAGGCGGGCCCCTGGATCGCCGAACATCTGGCTTCGGGCGTTCTGGGCTATGACCCCTGGCTGCATACCACGGACGAGATTGAGACCATCGAAAAAGCTTTTGCCGGGCGGGGCCTGAGCTTGCAACCTGCGCGCAGCGTCGTGGATGCGATCTGGACGGATCGTCCGGGGCCGCCGATGGGCAAGGTTGCCATCCACCCTTTGACCGTTGCGGGCGAGGCAAGCCAGGCCAAGCGCGAGAAACTGGCGAACCTGCTGGTGACCGAGGGGCAGAAGGCGGCCGTTCTGACCCAACCGGATTCGATCTGCTGGCTTTTGAACATGCGCGGCGCAGATTTGCCGCGCAATCCGGTGCTGCAGGCCTTTGCCTTGGTGCATGACGACAGCAAGGTCGATCTTTTCGCCGCCGCTGCAAAATTCGACCCTGACGTGCTTGCCCACCTGGGCGACGCCGTGGCGCTGCACCCCATGGGTGATTTCCTGAATGCCGTCCACGCGCTGCAAGGTCCGGTGCGGCTGGACCGCAAGGCCGCGCCGATTCTTTTGGCGCAGGATCTGGGCACGCGCGATATTCCCGTGGCCTGGGGCGACGACCCTTGCAGACTGCCCAAGGCCATCAAGAACGCGGCCGAAATAGATGGGGCGCGGACCGCCCATCTGCGGGACGCCGCCGCGATGGTCGAGTTTCTGGCCTGGTTGGCAGCCGAGCAGCCCAAGGGCGGGCTAAGCGAGATTGATGTGGTGACGGCACTGGAAGGGTTCCGCCGGGCGACCAATGCTTTGCGTGACATCAGTTTCGACACGATCGCCGGGGTCGGGCCCAACGGCGCCATCATGCATTACCGCGTCACGGCCGAGACCAACCGCGCTTTGGCGACCGACACCCTGCTTTTGGTTGATTCGGGCGGGCAATATCTGGACGGCACAACCGACATCACCCGAACCATGGCCCTGGGTGATCCGGGCCCTCGGGCACGCGAGGCCTTTACCCGCGTCCTGCAAGGCATGATCGCCATCAGCCGGGTCCGCTGGCCAAAGGGCCTGGCCGGGCGCGATCTGGACGCTTTGGCGCGCTTGCCCCTGTGGCTTGCCGGTCAGGATTTCAACCACGGCACAGGTCATGGTGTGGGTGCGTTCCTGTCGGTTCATGAGGGGCCACAGGGCATTTCGCGGCGCAATGAAACACCTCTGGAACCGGGGATGATCCTGTCCAACGAACCGGGCTATTACCGCGAGGGGGAATGGGGCATCCGGCTGGAAAACCTGCTTGTGGTCGAAGCCGCCCCCGCCCTGCCCCATGGTGACGCCGAGCGGCAGCAGCTGCGGTTCGAAACGCTGACCTATGTGCCCTTTGACCAGCCCCTGATCCTGCGCGAGATGCTGAGCCCGGGCGAAATGACCTGGATCGACGCCTATCACGCCGAGGTCTGGAAACGGCTGGAAACCCGCGTTTCAGCCGGGGCACGGGCGTGGCTGGAAAGCGCATGCCGGCCCCTTTAAAGCGGGATGAGTTTGCATGGAATCGAAAAACGCTGCCTCTCGCATTCGCTCGAACGCGCATTTCGATGAGGTTGTTTCCATGAAACCTCATCCCG
>JAYSWK010000258.1:0-11758 GCA_043718085.1 Rhodobacterales bacterium | reverse complement strand
CGGGCATTGGCGTGGGCGTGGTCAAGGCGGGGCAGGCCTTTGTCTCGCTGGGCACGTCGGGCGTGCTTTTTGCGGCCAATGACGGCTATCAACCCGACCCCGCCACCGCCGTTCACACCTTTTGCCACGCCCTGCCCCGGACCTGGCACCAGATGGGCGTGATCCTGGCCGCCAGTGATGCGCTGAACTGGTATGCGCGGCTCGTCGGCCAGATCCCCGCCCGGCTGACAGGCGAACTTGGCCCCCTGCTGGCGCCTGCGAAAACCCTGTTCCTGCCCTATCTTGGCGGCGAGCGCACACCGCTGAACGACGCCGCCATCCGGGGGGCTTTTCTGGGGCTGGAACATGCGACCGACCGCACCCAAGGCACCCGCGCCGTGCTGGAGGGCGTCACCTTCGCCTTCCGCGACAGCCGCGACGCTTTGGCCGCCACCGGCACGCGGCTGGAACAGGTTCTGGCCGTGGGCGGGGGGGCGAAATCGGACTATTGGCTGGCCGCCATTGCCACCGCCTTGAACCTGGAAATCCTGGTTCCCACCGATGGCGATTTCGGCGGGGCGCTGGGGGCGGCGCGTCTGGCCATCATGGCCGCCACTGGCGCTGGCGCCGAAATTGCCACCATGCCGCCCGTCGCCCGCAGCGTCACCCCCGACCGCAACCTGACCGATGCCTTTGATGCCGGTCACGCCAGCTACACCGCCGCGCGCCGCGCCCTGCAAACCCTGAACAAAGGCTGATCATGACCGATTTCTTCAAAGGCATCCCGCAGATCACATACGAAGGCCCGGACTCGACCAATGAATTCGCCTTCCGCCATTACAACCCCGATGAGGTCTTGCTGGGCAAAAGGATGGAGGAGCATCTGCGCTTTGCCGTGGCCTATTGGCATTCGTTCGCCTGGCCCGGTGGCGACCCGTTCGGCGGCCAGACCCTTGATCGGCCCTGGTTCGGCGAGACGATGGCCCTGGCCAGGATGAAGGCCGATGTCGCCTTCGAGATGTTCGACATCCTGGGTGCGCCGTTTTACTGCTTTCACGATGCCGATGTGCGCCCCGAAGGCGCGACCTTTGCCGAAAGCAAGCGCAACCTGGATGAAATGGTTGATTACCTTGGCCAAAAGCAACAGGCCCACAAGGCCAGGCTTCTGTGGGGCACCGCCAACATGTTCAGCCACAAACGCTGGATGAGCGGGGCCGCCACCAATCCCGATCCCGATGTCTATGCCTATGCCGCGGCCACGGTGAAGGCCAATATGGATGCGACGCACCAGCTTGGTGGGCAGAACTATGTGCTATGGGGCGGGCGCGAGGGCTATGAGACGCTTTTGAACACCGATCTTGCGGCCGAGCGCGACCATGCCGGGCGCTTCTTGCAACAGGTGGTCGAGTACAAGCACAAGATCGGCTTCAAGGGCGCAATCCTGATCGAGCCCAAGCCGCAAGAGCCGTCAAAGCACCAATATGATTACGACGTGGCCACGGTCTTTGGCTTTCTGATCCAGTACGGGCTGGAAAAAGAGGTGCAGGTCAATATCGAACAGGGCCATGCCATTCTGGCCGGCCACAGCTTTGAACACGAGATTGCCTTGGCCACGGCACTGGGCATCTTTGGTTCGATCGACATGAACCGCAATGATTACCAGTCCGGCTGGGATACCGACCAGTTCCCCAACAATCATGTCGAAAAGGCCGTGGCCTTTTACGAGATCCTACGCGCGGGCGGTTACAAGACGGGCGGGACCAATTTCGACGCCAAGATCCGCCGCCAGTCGCTGGACCCGGCCGATCTGATCCTGGCCCATGTCGGCGGCATGGACACCTGCGCGCGGGCGCTGAAATCGGCGGCGGCCCTGATGGCGGATGGATCGCTGGAACAGGCTCGGGCCGCGCGCTATCACGGCTGGACCAAGCCCGGCGCGCAGGAATTGCTGACCGGAAGCCTGGAACAGGCGGCGGCAGTGGTCACGGCGCAGGGTCTGAACCCCATGCCGCAATCGGGCCGGCAAGAGCGTCTGGAAAACCTGTGGAACCGATTTGTCTGAAGCCGGGCGCGCGTCGGGCAGGAGCCAAATCTTTTCGAAAAGATTTGCAAATTTCTTCGAAGAAATTTGGCCGGCCTACAAGATCTCGACCCGGTAGCTTTCGATCACCGTATTGGCCAGCAGCTTGTCGCACATGCCCTTGACCGCCGCTTCGGCTGCGTCGCGGTCTGTCTCGGCCAGATCCATCTCGATCACCTTGCCCTGCCGCACCCCGTTGACCCCGCCAAAGCCCAAGGTGCCCAAGGCATGGCGCACCGCCTCGCCCTGCACATCCAGAACCCCGGATTTCAGCATCACGGTGACACGGGCTTTCATGGGCAGTCTCCCAGAGCGGGATGAGGTTTCATGGAAACAAACGCATCGAAATGCGCGTTCGAGCGAATGCGAGAGGCAGCGTTTTTCGATTCCATGCAAACTCATCCCGCTTTAGTTGATCAGCGTCGGTTTCGGCGCGTGCGTGACATTCGAGGGCAGAACCCCAAGACGACGCGCAAGTTCGGTATAGACATCGGCCAGCGGCCCCGGCTCGGCGGCGGGTGCGCCTTCCACCGTGGCGCGCAGATCCCACAGCCGGCAGCTGTCCGGGCTGATCTCGTCCACCACGATCAACCGGGTGAAATCGCCTTCCCAGATCCGGCCCACTTCGATGCGGAAATCGGCCAGACGGATGCCGACCCCCAGCATGACACCGGACAGGAAATCATTGACCCGCAGCGCCAGCGCCACGATATCGTCCAGATCCTGCTGGCTGGCCCAGCCAAAGGCGAAGATATGCTCTTCGCTGACCATGGGCGAGTTCAGGCGCGGCTCCTTGTAGTAATATTCCACGATGGGCCGCGGCAAGGGCGTGCCTTCGGGAATGCCCAGACGTGTCGTCAACTCGCCCGCCGAGAAATTCCGCACCACCACCTCCAGGGGGATGATCTCGGCCTCGCGCACCAGTTGTTCGCGCATGTTGATTCGGCGGATGAAATGCGTGGGCACCCCGATCGAATTCAACCCGGTCATGAAAAATTCCGACAGCCGGTTGTTCAGCACGCCCTTGCCCTCGGCCTGGGCCGGGCTGACTTCGGGGGCCGAGGGCATCGGCGCGCCCTCATCCTTGAAATACTGCACCAAAGTGCCCGGTTCGGGGCCCTCGTACAGGATCTTGGCCTTGCCTTCGTAGACCTTCTTGCGCCGTGCCATGCTTGCTCCAGAACCCCGGTCGGCTAAGGCGCGCCGCCCTGCCCGGTTCGTTCAGCCTATATGCGAAGGCGTGCGGGGGGGCAAGGCATAGGCCGGACCAACATTTCGCCCCCTGACGAAATGTCTTGACATTTCGGGAAAAAACGAAATGATAGGGCGGAGGTGCCACCATGACCAACCTCATGACCATCGTGCATTTCGACATAGCCGGCCCGGATGCGGCCCAATTGCAGTCGTTTTACCATGGCCTGTGCGGCTGGACGATTGCCGAGCGTGGCCCGGGCTATGCCCAGATCGCCACCCCGCAAGGCTCGCCCGATGGGGCGATCACCGAGGCTGAAATCCCCGGCCTGATCCTCGGCTTGCAGGTGGCCGACCTGGACAAAGCCCTGTCCAAGGTTCAGGCACTGGGCGGCAGCATCGCCATGCCCGCTTTGGACAATGGCTGGGTGCGCAAGGCCACGGTGCGCGATCCAGCGGGCAATTGCCTGACCCTGATCCAAGCATGAACCTTCTGTACTCTGCAGACCTGGCCGCCGCAAACCTGGATGAATGCCTGCGCGCCCTGTCCCATCCCGACCGCCGCCGCTTTGTCGCCGAATGCCAGGCCAGCCAATGTTCGGCCGGCGATCTGGCGGGCATGTCCGCATTGGCCCTGGCCACCGTGTCCGAACATCTCAAGGTCTTGCGAAAATCCGGGCTGCTTTTGGTCGAAAAATCGGGCCGCTTCTGGCTTTACCGCGCGGACCCCGACCGATTGAAACGGGTTTTGACCGCTTTGAACGAACTGACAGAAAGGCAGGCCCCGGATGGGACGTGAAACGCAATGCCATATCAGTTTTCAGGGCCAAGAGGGTCAGGGCAAGATCCTGCTGGAATCCCAGGAACTTATCTTGCGCGGCGACATCCGTGCCCGGATCATCCGCAGCCTGATCAACACGATGGCCTGCGATGGTGACGACCTTGTCGTTATCACCGCCCAGGGTCCCATCCGCGCCACGATGGGCGCAGCCGAGGCCGCCCGGTGGGTCAAGGCCTTTGCCAAGCCCCTGCCAAGCCTGGCCGAAAAGTTGGGGCTCGGGCCGGACCGCCCGGCCCGCGTCCTTGGCCCCTTGACCGACCCGGAGTTGATTGCGGCGCTGACCGGGTGCTTATCACCCACCAGCTTGCTGATCCTGGCCGAATTGCCCGATCAAGCGGCGATGGACAACGCCTTGGCCCAACTAAGGCAGACCCCCCATGCCACGTTCTGGGGCGTCACCGTCAAAGGGGCCAAGGTCGGCTTTTCCGACGCCGCCTTGCGCGCCCGGATGCGCGCCGCAGGCTATATCGACACCAAATCCTGCGCTGTATCGGACCGCCACAGCGCCACACGCTACAGCCCCAGATCATAGGCCGCAGCCGCCAATGGGCTTTTTGGCTTGAACCACCGGCTGGGGATGGGCATATGGGGGAAAGATCCCAGAACATGAGGGCAAGATGAGCACTTTTGACGACCGCGAAACCGCTTTCGAGGCGAAATTCGCCCATGACGCCGACATGCAGTTCCGCGCCGAGGCGCGCCGTAACAAGCTAGTGGGCCTGTGGGCCGCAGAGCATTTGGGCAAGTCCGGCGACAGTGCCGCAGAATATGCCATGACCGTGGTCAATGCCGATTTCGAAGAAGCCGGCATCGAGGATGTGGTGCGCAAACTGGTCGCCGATCTTGGGGCAAAGGCCGATGCGGCCCAGATCCGCGACAAGATGGCCGAACTGCTGAAAGTCGCCAAAACCCAGTTGATGAACGAGTTTTAAGGAGCAGACCCATGGCTCAGGATGCGCTTTCCCGGCTGCTGGCCAGCCGTGACTGGTTGATGGCCGATGGGGCCACCGGCACCAATCTTTTCAACATTGGCCTGTCAGCCGGCGAGCCGCCAGAGTTCTGGAACGTGGATCAGCCCGACAACATCCGCATGCTTTACCGCTCGGCCGTGCAGGCCGGGTCGGACATCTTCCTGACCAACACCTTTGGCGGCAACGCGGCCCGGCTCAAACTGCACGCGGCACAGGGCCGTGTGCGCGAACTGAACCGCGTGGGTGCCGCCCTTGGCCGCGAAATTGCCGATGCGGCGAGCCGCACCGTTGTGGTCGCAGGCTCGGTCGGCCCCACGGGCGAGATTTTCGAACCGATGGGCAATCTGACCCATGATCTGGCCGTGGAAATCTTTCACGAACAGGCCGAGGGGCTGAAAGAGGGTGGCGCGGATGTGCTTTGGGTCGAAACCATGTCGGCCTTTGAAGAATATGCCGCTGCGTCAGAGGCCGCCGCCCGCGCCGGAATGGCCTGGTGCGGCACGATGAGTTTTGACACCGCCGGGCGCACCATGATGGGCATTACCTCGGCCCGGCTGGCGGCCATGGTGGAAAGCATGCCCAACCCGCCGATCGCCTTTGGGGCCAATTGCGGCGTGGGGGCGTCTGATCTGATGCGCACCGTTCTGGGGTTCGAGGCCGCAGGCACGACGCGTCCGATCATCGCCAAGGGCAATGCCGGGATCCCCAAATATCACGACGGCCATATCCATTACGACGGCACGCCCGAACTGATGGCCGAATATGCCATATTGGCGCGCGACGCCGGGGTGCGGATCATCGGCGGCTGCTGTGGCACCATGCCGGACCATCTGGCCGCCATGCGTGATGCTTTGGAAAGCCGCCCGCGCGGGCCGCGCCCGACGGTCGAGTATATCCAGGCCAAACTTGGTGCCTTCTCCTCCGCATCTGATGGCACCGGCGACACATCGGGCGACCCCAAACGCGAGCGGCGCGGCCGTCGCGGCTAGGGCGGGATGAGGTTTCATGGAAACAAACGCATCGAAATGCGCGTTCGAGCGAATGCGAGAGGCAGCGTCTTTCGATTCCATGCAAACTCATCCCATTTAGGGCCTGTTTCCACCGCCCTGACTTGCGCCGGCCTGCGCGCCTGAACCGCCGGGGCGCAGGGCGAAACCTTTCCATTTGGTGAACAGAAAATCCTAACCCCTTGCACGACCTGTCTTTTGTTCAGTGTCCACATGTGGACCCCCTGCAGGGTGGGGTTTTACCCCACCGCTTTTAAAGCGGGTTGGGTTTGGATGGAATCGGAATTCGCTGCCTCTCGCATTCGCTCAAACGCGATTTCCGATAGGCTCTTTGGTTCCATGAAAACCCATCCCGCTCTAGAAAAACGCCTGCACCCCGGTGATCGCCCGGCCCAGGATCAGGGCATGGACGTCATGCGTGCCTTCATAGGTGTTGACCGTTTCCAGGTTCACCATGTGGCGCATGATCTGGTAATCCTCCTGGATGCCGTTGCCGCCATGCATATCCCGCGCCATCCTGGCCGCGTCGAGGGCCTTGCCGCAATTGTTGCGCTTGATGATCGAGATCATTTCGGGCGCCGCATTGGCCTCGTCCATCAGCCGCCCGACCCGCAAACTGGCCTGCAACCCCAGCGCAATTTCGGTCATCATATTGGCCAGTTTCAGCTGATAAAGCTGCGTCCCGGCCAAAGGCTTGCCAAACTGCTTGCGGTCCAGCCCATATTGCCGGGCGGCGTTCATGCAGAACTCTGCCGCCCCCAGCACGCCCCAGGAAATCCCATAGCGTGCCCGGTTCAGACAGCCGAACGGCCCCTTCAACCCTTCGACATGCGGCAGCAGGGCATCCTCGCCGACTTCGACATCCTTCAGCACGATCTCGCCGGTAACCGAGGCCCGTAGCGAAAGCTTGCCCCCGATCTTGGGCGCCGACAGACCCTTGGTGCCCTTGTCCAGCACAAAGCCCTTGATCTTGCCGCCATGCGCCTCGGATTTGGCCCAGACGACAAAGACATCGGCGATGGGCGCGTTGGAAATCCACATCTTGGCGCCGTTCAGGACGTAGCCACCCGCGGTTTTCTTCGCCACGGTCTTCATGCCGCCGGGATCCGAGCCCGCATCCGGTTCGGTCAGGCCAAAGCAGCCGATCCATTCGCCCGACGCCAGTTTCGGCAAATACTTCAACCGCTGCACCTCGGTGCCATAGGCATAGATCGGATACATGACCAGCGACGACTGAACCGACATCATCGACCGGTAGCCGCTGTCGACCCGTTCGACCTCACGCGCGATCAACCCGTAGGCCACATAGGATGCGCCTAGACCGCCATATTCTTCGGGGATCGTCGTGCCCAATAGCCCCATCTCGCCCATTTCGCGGAAGATCGCCGGATCGGTCGCCTCCTCGCGGAACGCCTTGATGACGCGCGGCTGCAATTTGGCCTGGGCATAGTCCCGCGCCGCATCGCGCAGCATCCGCTCTTCTTCGGTCAGCTGATCTTCCATCCGGAACGGATCCTGCCAGTCGAACCGACCCAGATCCGGCGCATCCTTGGGCTTCAGTTTCGGCTTGTCCATCGCACTCTCCTGCATAAAACTCATGGGCTTGATACCATATTGCACAAATCTTCTAGGCAGACTATCGAAACCAAATCGCATAGCCATGAGGAAACCTCATATGCTTCCCCGCCGCTACCTGCCAAGCCTGCCCTCACTTCTGGCGCTGGAGGCGGTTGACCGGCTTGGATCGGCCTCTGCGGCCGCGACCGAACTCAGCCTCACCCAAGGGGCGATTTCACGGCAATTACAGGTCATGGCCGTCCAGTTGGGCGTGCCGCTGACCACACGCGATCAGGGCCGGCTGCACCTGACCCCCGCCGCCCGTGACTTTGTGGCCGAGGTGCGCCGGGCTTTGAACACGCTGGCCGCAGCCTCGCTGACCCTGCGGGCCAATCCGATGGGGGGTGCCCTGAACCTCGCCATCCTGCCCGCCTTCGGCATGCATTGGCTGGCCCCGCGCCTGGCCGATTTCGCCCGAAAACACCCCGAGGTGACGGTGAACCTGTCCACCCGCCTCAAACCCTTCGACTTTGCCAGCAGCCATTTCGACGCGGCCGTGCATTACGGCCGCCAGGACTGGCCGGGTGCCGCCTATCTCAAACTGATGGACGAGGACGTGCTTGCCGTCGCCGCCCCCAGCCTGACCCCGACCCTGTCCGACCCGGCCCAGACCCTGACCCTGCCCCTTCTCCAATTGCAAAGCCGCCCCGGCGACTGGGGCCGCTGGCTGGCGCACCACGGTCTTTCCGGCCAACGCCCCCCGGCCATGCTGTTCGACCAGTTCGCCACGATGCAGCAAGCCGCGATCCATGGCCTTGGCGCTGCCATCCTGCCCCTGTTCCTGATCCGGCAGGACCTGGCCCAAAACCGCCTCATCCCGCTGTTCGGCCCTGCCGTGCCCGCCCAGGGCGCCTATTACCTGACCTGGTCCCAGGCCACGCCCCCCCGCCCGCCACTGGCCTCGTTCATCCAATGGCTCGGCCTCGAACTTGGCTGATATCATCTGTCCCCCAATATCCCGGGGGCAAGCGCGCAGCGCGCGCGGGGGGGGCTGGCCCCCCTTGCCAAGCCCGCTGCCACGCGCCAATCTGGCCCGATGCAGGTCACCCCCAAAACCATCGGCGATGTGTCGTTCTGGTATGCCGATATCGGCCTGCCGCAAACCCGCCGTCCACCACTGAACGGTGACACATTCGCCGATGTCGCCATCATCGGCGCGGGCTATACCGGGCTTTGGGCGGCCTATTACCTCAAGAAAGCCCAGCCCGCGCTGAATGTGCTGGTGATCGAAAAGGAATTCACCGGTTTCGGCGCCTCGGGCCGCAATGGCGGCTGGTTGATGGGCACATTCGAGTGGAATCACGACCGCTATGCGACCGCGACCTCACGGCAGGCGGTGCTGGATCAGGTCAAGGCGCTGGAAGGCACGGTGGACGAGGTGATCCGCGTCTGCGAAGCCGAAGGGATCGACGCCGATATCATCCGCTGCGACCAGCTCAGCATCGCCACCCACCGGGCCCATATGGACAATCTGCAGGCCCAGTTGCAGGCGCACCAGACCTGGGGCGATGGCCACCGGATGCGTGTCCTGTCGGCCGACGAGGCCAGCGCACGCATCAACGTGCCGGGTGCGCTGGGCGGCCTTGCCATGTCGGGCATGGCCCGGGTGCAACCGGCCAAGCTGGTGCGCGGTCTGGCCGATGCGGTCGAACGGCTGGGAGTGCGGATCGTCGAAGACACTGCCGTGCTGGACTATGCCAAGGGCCTTGTGACCACGACCCATGGCACGGTCAAAGCCCCGATCATCCTGCGCGCCACCGAAGGGTTCACCGCCGGGATCAAGGGGCACAAGCGTGACTGGTTGCCCCTGAACTCGGCCCAGATCGCCACGCCTGTCTTGCCGCCCGATGTCTGGGCGCAAATCGGCTGGCAGGGCCATGAGCTTTTCCACGATTTCCTCAATTCTTACTGCTACTGCCAACGGACGCGCGAGGGACGCATCACCGTGGGCGCGCGCGGCGTGCCCTATCTTTATGGCTCGCGCATGGACCGCAACGGCGCGCCGGATGCCAGGACGATCCAGCGTCTGACCCAGACCCTCCAGCGCTATTTTCCCGCAGCCGCGCCCTATGGCGTGGATCATGCCTGGTGCGGCGTCATCGGCGTGCCGCGCGACTGGTGTGCGACGGTCGGGCTGGACGCTGAAACGGGGCTCGGCTGGGCGGGGGGTTATGTCGGGGTCGGGGTGTCGACCTCGAACCTCGCGGGCCAGACCCTGGCCGATCTTGCCCTGGGCCGCGACACGACGCTGACCCGCCTGCCTTGGGTCAACCGCCGCGTCCGCCGGTGGGAGCCTGAGCCCCTGCGCTGGCTGGGCGTCCATGCGATGTACAAGCTTTACGACGCCGCCGATTTCCGCGAGACTGTGCATGCCACACCGCCGTCGCGCCTGGCCAAACTGGGCAACTGGCTGACCGGGCGGTAGGCAAGATGGGCAAGTCGGTATTTTGGCCCGCCAAAACACCGACAAACTGCCCATCCTACACGGTCGGGACCAAGCCGCGCTGAACGGGATGCCGGGGGATGCCCACCTCGTAGGATGGGCAATTGACCGTCCAATTCGCCGGGCGAATTGGACGGCTTGCCCATCTTCCCGGCCCTTAGGCCCGCAACAGGTGGTCCGCCACCTCGTCCGAGCGCTGGATATCGGCCAATGTCAGGCTTTCGATCAGTACAAGATAGGACCAGAACACCTCGGCGAAAACCTTGCGGATCCGGCAGGTGCTTTCATCGCTGCAATCGTCGCAGCGCTGATAGGCCCGGCGCGACAAGCAGGCCAAAGGGGCGATCGGCCCGTCGATCATGCGCAAAAGCTCCGAGATTGACACCTGCTCGGCCGGCTTGATCAACTGATACCCCCCGGCCCGGCCGCGCGTCGAGGCGATGATGCCGGCATTGCGGATCTCCAGCAGGATATGCTCCAGAAACCGCTTGGGCGCCCCCGAGCGCCTGGCGATCTCTTCAATGGTCAGGGCTTCGGGCTTGGGCTGGCGGGCCGCATCCGCCAGGGTCAAAAGCGCCTTCAGGGCATATTTCATCTTCTGCGTGATCATGGTCCAAAACTAGACCCTGCGCCGGTTGGACGCAACGCATCCTTGGGCGCATCCCCCGCCCCATGGCGAGGATTTTCAGCAATTTCGCCCCCTTGGCCGACATTCCACCCGAATGGCCCAAAGCCCGGCCACAATCCCTGCCGCAATCTTGGCGCAATTTGACCGCGAACTTCCTGTTTTGCGGCCAAACTTTCGCCGAAAGCCGCCCCTATGCCAAAGGATGAACAATTTCGTCTGCGGCCCTGTCAGGTGCCGGTGCATTAGGAGCGTGACATGCCGACCATTACGGGAACCAGCGGTAACGATACCCTTCTGGGAACGACCGGTGACGATTCGATTGTTGGCCTGGCAGGCAATGACAACATCACCGCGGATCTTGGCAATGACACAATTGACGGCGGCGTCGGGTCGGACACGATCAACGGCGGCGGCGGGACGGATACGCTGACCTATGCCTCGGCCGCCTCGGCCATAACGGTCAGCCTGCTGTCGGGCGCGGGCACGCTGGGCGATGCCAATGGCGACCTGATCAGCCAGGTCGAGAATGTCACGGGTTCGGGGTTCAACGACAACATCACCGGCGACGGCAATGCCAACGTGCTGACGGGCGGCGCGGGCAATGACAGCCTGTTTGGCGGTGCCGGCAATGACACGCTGATCGGCGGCACCGGCAATGACAGCCTTGACGGCGGCACGGGATTTGACTGGGCCGATTATTCGGCCTCGGCGGCGGCGGTCACCATCAACCTTGGCACCGCGCTGCAAACCAGCACGGGCGATGCGTCGGGCGATGTGATCACCCTTGGCACGGTCGAGGGCGTTATGGGCTCGGGGCTGAACGACAGCATCACGGGTGACGGCTTTGCCAATGCCTTGTCGGGCGGGGCGGGCAATGACAGCCTGTTCGGCGGGCTCGGCGATGACACGCTGACCGGCGGGGCGGGCAATGACAGCATCAACGGCGGCACGGGCACCGATACGGTGGATTATTCGGCCGCCTCGGCCGCTGTGAACGCCTC
>JAYSWK010000257.1:0-4636 GCA_043718085.1 Rhodobacterales bacterium | reverse complement strand
CCCAAGGGCAACATTTGACAGATAGCTGCGGCGCTGACCCGACAGGGCAAGCGTATCCCTTTTGGTCAGGTTTTCGCCCAGCGACTGCATCAGCGCCTCTTGCTGCACAAGCTGGTCCAGCACGCCTTTGTACAAGACATCGTCGGGCAGGTTTCTGTATTGATCCGGCAGGATTTCGCGCGCCACGATCACATCGCCAAGCGTGATGTTGACGCCGTTGACCGTGGCCAGAACCGTGTCAGCACTTGGGTCTTGTGCCATTGCAGGGGCCGCAAGGACGGTTGCCAGCGCAAAAGCAGCGCAGAACCCGGAAAACTTGATCATCTCACACGCTCCTGATCGTGCCGCGACCGTTGGCGGCGTTGACTATGCCCTGTGCAACCCTTAAATCGCACGGGTCGCGTGCGATGGCTTGGCAGGTCTCGACGCCCTTCTATGGAAGGGATCGGGGGCGGGCAAGTCCAAGCCTCACACGACCCTGTCAGGATTACCTGTCAGATGGGTTACTAGCCCTTGCGGAGAAAAAATGCTGGGTCTTGGTTCGCTTGCACGAAAGGTCTTTGGCTCACCCAATGACCGTATGGTCAAGGCGGTGCGTCCGCTGGTGGCAAAGATCAATGCGCTGGAGCCGCAATTCGCGGCGCTGAGCGATGCGGAGATCCGGGCCAAGACGGAAGAGCTTAAGAAGCGTGTGCAAGAGGGCGGTGAAAGCCTGGATGACGTGCTGTCCGAGGCCTTTGCCAATTGCCGAGAGGCGGCCAGACGTGCGCTGGGCCTGCGGGCATTTGATGTGCAGCTGATGGGCGGCATTTTCCTGCACCGCGGCAATATTGCCGAGATGCGCACGGGCGAGGGCAAGACGTTGACCGCGACCCTGCCGGCCTATCTGAACGCGCTGTCGGGCAAAGGCGTGCATATCGTCACGGTCAACGATTATCTGGCCAAGCGTGATGCGGCCTGGATGGGCAAGGTTTATGGCGCATTGGGGCTGACGGTTGGGGTGGTCTATCCGTTTCAATCCGAAGATGAAAAGCGCACGGCTTACCGTGCCGATATCACCCATGCCACCAATAACGAACTGGGCTTCGACTATCTGCGCGACAATATGAAAGCCAGCATGGAAGAGATGAACCAACGCGGGCATAACTTTGCCATTGTTGACGAGGTCGACAGCATCCTGATCGACGAGGCGCGCACTCCTTTGATCATCTCGGGTCCATCGCAGGACCGCAGCGATCTGTACCAAAAGGTCGATGCGCTGATCCCCGATCTGACCGAAGCGCATTTCAAGCTGGACGAAAAGACCCGCAACGCGACCTATACGGACGAGGGCAACGAGTTCATCGAGCAGCGCCTGTCTGCCGCGGGGCTTTTGCCGGACGGACAGTCGCTTTATGACCCTGAAAGCACGACTTTGGTGCATCATGTCACCCAGGCCCTGCGCGCCCACAAGCTTTACCACCGCGATCAGCAATATATCGTCAACAATGGCGAGGTGATGCTGATCGACGAATTCACCGGGCGGATGATGCGCGGTCGTCGCCTGTCCGAAGGGTTGCACCAGGCGATCGAGGCGAAAGAGCGGGTCAAGGTTCAGCCTGAAAACGTCACCCTGGCCTCGGTGACCTTCCAGAACTATTTCCGGCTTTACAGCAAGCTGGCGGGCATGACCGGCACAGCGGCGACCGAAGCCGATGAATTCATGGAGATTTACAAGCTGGGCGTGGTCGAAGTGCCGACCAACCGCCTGGTGATGCGCAAGGACGAGCATGACGCCGTGTTCCGCACCGCGCGCGAGAAATACGAAGGCATCGTCAAGATCATCAAAGAGGCCAATGCCAAGGGCCAGCCGATGCTGGTGGGCACGACCTCGATTGAAAAGTCGGAATTCCTGTCGGATCTGTTGAAAAAGGAAGGCGTGTCGCACAATGTGCTGAACGCCCGTCAGCATGAGCAGGAAGCCAAGATCGTCGCCGATGCGGGCAAGTTGAATGCCGTGACCATTGCCACCAACATGGCAGGCCGCGGCACCGACATCCAGCTTGGCGGCAATGTCGACATGCTGGTGATGGAGGCGATTGCCGCCGATCCCAATGCCCATCCCGATGAACTGCGCGCCAAGATCGAAGCGGAACATGCCGAGGAAAAGGCCCAGGTCATCGCGGCGGGCGGTCTGTTCGTCATCGCCACCGAACGGCATGAAAGCCGCCGCATCGACAACCAGTTGCGTGGCCGCTCGGGCCGACAGGGCGACCCTGGCCGCTCGGCCTTTTTCCTGTCGCTGGAAGACGATCTGATGCGCATCTTTGGCTCGGAACGGCTGGACAAGATCCTGTCATCGCTGGGCCTGAAGGAAGGCGAAAGCATCGAGCATCCTTGGGTGAACAAATCGCTGGAGCGCGCGCAGGCCAAGGTAGAAGGGCGCAATTTCGACATCCGCAAGCAGTTGCTGAAATTCGACGATGTGATGAACGACCAGCGCAAGGCGATTTTTGGCCAGCGACTGGAGATCATGCAGGCCGAAGATCTGGGCGAGATTGTGCAGGACATGCGCCACCAGGTCGTCGAGGATCTGGTCGATTTCTTTATGCCGCCCAAGACCTATGCCGACCAATGGGACGCGCCCGGCCTTTACGCGGCGGTCATGGAAAAGATGGGCATGGAATTGCCGATCATCAAATGGTCAGCCGAGGAAGGCGTTGATCAGGGGGTCATGCGAGACCGTCTGATCGCAGAAAGCGACAAGCTGATGGCTGCAAAACTGGACGCCTTCGGGGCCGATACCATGCGGTCGATCGAAAAACAGCTTTTGCTGCAGACCATCGATGCCAAATGGCGCGAACATCTGGTGACGTTGGAGCATCTGCGCACGGTCGTCGGCTTTCGTGGCTATGCCCAAAGGGACCCGCTGAACGAATACAAGAACGAAGCCTTCACCCTGTTCGAAAGCCTGCTGAATTCGCTGCGTCAAGAGATCACGCAGAAATTGTCGCTGATCCGGCCTTTGACGGCAGAGGAGCAGCAAGCGATGATGGCGCAGATGGCTTCCCAGCAACAACCGGCCCCGCCTGCGGCGGCGGCACTTGCACAAGCAGCACCGGTTGCGCCGGCCGGTCCGGTTGCCACCGCGGGCCTGGCAGGGTTTGTGGAATCTGATCCCTTGACCTGGGGCAATCCGGCGCGGAATGATGCTTGCCCCTGTGGATCGGGTGAAAAGTTCAAGCATTGCCACGGCAAGCTCGCGTAGTACCGCAGAGTTGAGGCGAATTGAGGCGGTCAGACCGCCTAAACGCCTGATTCAAGACATTGCTGTGGTCAAAACTCCTTGGTTGCGCCATGGCTTGGCCCATTTCGTGGCCCAGACCTCTCCGGTGAAACATCCGGTGAGTCGTCCCATGTCCATCCTGCGCAAGCTGCCGCCGATGCCCATTTCCCGCCTGGCCAGGTTTGTGGCCGTTGTTGCCATTGCGATGGCAGCGGGGCATCTGGTGCAATCCATGGCCGCCAGAAATCCCGCGCCGGACCTGGCAAGCGTGCAAAGCGTTCCAAAGGACATTGTTCAGCTGTCCGCAGCAAACACCCCAAAGCCGGCCGTGATCTTCAAAGTCGATCCGGCCATGATTGTGGCAGTCGCGGCAAGTTCCGTGGAAACCGCCGAACCCCTGCTGCCCGCCAGTGTGCCGCAGGTTCAAGAAATCGCCGCTTGCCCGATTGATCTGGGTCTGACGGCCAAGCCCATGGCCATGATCGGTGTGACCCTGGCCGCCCCGTGCCATGCCGGTGAACGTGTCGTGCTGCGCCATGCCGGTCTTGCGGTAACCGGCAAGCTGGGCGCCGATGGCGCGTTGAACGCCGATTTGCCGGCCCTGATGACGGATGCACGGGTGGAAATCCTGTTCTCGGATGGCAACCGGATCGACAACAGCCTGCAAATGCGCGACGCTGCAGACCTGCGGCGTTTTGGCGTGCAATGGCAGGGCCCCGAAGCCTTTATCGTCCATGGCTTTGAAAACGGTGCCGATTATGGGCAACCGGGGGATGTCGCGCCGGGCAATACCGGGCGCAATGAAGTGGGCGCCTTGGCCGTTTTGGGTGACGCCACTGTCGAGATGCCGCTTCTGGCGCAGGTCTATACTTTCCCCGCTGTCCCCGGTCATTCGGCGGAAGTGGTGATCGAAGCTTCCGTAACGCAAGCCAATTGCGACCGGGAACTTTTGGGAGAAACGATCTCGGCTGCGCAAGGTCAGGTCGAAATCACCGATCTGACACTGACCATGCCGGAATGTTCGGGCGTTGGTGACTTTCTGGTGTTGAAGAATCTCGCGTCAGACATGAAGATCGCCGCCAACTAGGGTCAGGCGGGCGTGCATGAAGATTACCCTTTGCGGCGCGGCGATTTTCGCCGCGCTGATGGTTTCGCAGCAGGCTTTGGCGCAGGATGTCACGCTGACCTCGCGCGATGGGTCGCTGTCGCTCAGCGGCACGCTGACGGGGTATGACGGCGAATTTTTCCGGATCGAGACGAATTACGGACCGCTGACCGTGGATGGGCAGGGTGTCACCTGTGATGGGCCCGCCTGCCCAGATCTGACCGCGCCCAAGGCGGTGATCCGCATTGTCGGAGCTGCGGATGCGG
>JAYSWK010000256.1:0-11772 GCA_043718085.1 Rhodobacterales bacterium | reverse complement strand
AGCGGTTCAGGTTTCGATGGAATCGGAAATCGCTGCCTCTCGTTTCACTCGAACGCGTTTTCCGATGTTCTTGTTTCCGTCAAAACCTGAACCGCTCTAAGGTTGGGACTGGCGCCAGGAACTTGCGGTCTGCGCTATGACGCTGGCCGCCCTTTCCGCCAGTTGGGCGGCGGCGGCGGGTGAGGTGGCGATGGCGGTCTGGCCGCAGCGCCCGTCGATGGCAAGGCAGGACAGCATGTGCAGCACGACCCCGGTGCCGAGGGCGGGATTGAACTGCAGCCCGGCCTGGCGCAGGGCCGCGATGCACAGGGCGGGAGGCAGGCCTGTCCAGGCCGGATCAACCAGATTGTCGGTGGACTGATAGGCGCGGGTGCCGCCCGCCTCGGCGTGCCACAGCGCCTGTTCAGCGTCATAGTGACCCGGCACCAGGTTGCGCAGGGTCGCGAACGGATGGGTGGTGCCGCCCTTGCGCAGATTGACCTCGAGCGCGCAGACACGCCATTTGCCGTTCGTGCGGGCCACGGCGAAATCGACACTGAAGCGGCCGATGACGCCGCGCCTGACCAGATCGGCACCGATGGCCAGCGCCGAACGGGCCAGGGCCGGCGCATAGGCCGGATCGGCGGGAAAGCGGCAGCCGAGATAGGTCTGCCGGTCGGGACCGCCCAGAACCTGTTCATGGGTCGCGATCAGGCGCAGGCTGCCATCGGGCAGCGCGTCCAGCTGGGCGCTGGGGCTGGTGAACCCCTCGCCCGAGATCAGCTCTTCGACGATGCCGCCGGAACGCAGCGCGGCAAGATAGGCGGGCGGCAGGGCCGCGACCTGGTCGGCGATGGAGGTTTTGCCAAAGCGCAGCACGGCGTTTCCGTCGCCCGAGACGCTGTCGTCATGTTTGACCACGACGCCGGGCGCTGTGGGGCGGGCCTGGCGGATGGCGGTGACGGCGTGCAGGATGTCGTCGGGCGTGCGGATGTCCTCGTGGCCATGGGGCAGATCGACACCGGCCGCGCGGAAGATGCGGCGGCCGGCGCTTTTGAACCCAAGGGGCCAGAGCGCGGGATCGGTGCCGTTGATCGGGACGCCAAGGGCGCGGGCCACGGCAACTTCGTGGTTTGTGACGTTCCACGGCTCGATCAGGGCGGGGCGACCGGCGATCATGCGGCGAAGGTCGGCAAGGATGTCGGGACGGTCCAGCAGCTTTTGCGCCAGGGAACGCCCGGAGGTGTCGGGTATGACGACAACCGAGGGCTGGGGTCGGGGCCGACCCTGGGGGGGCGGCGGGAGCAGGGATTGCAGGTAATCCATGACCTCTTGTCCGGGGTGGCAAGAGCACAGATAAAGCGGGATGAGTTTGCATGGAATCGAAAAACGCTGCCTTTCGCATTCGCTCGAACGCGCATTTCGATGAGTTTGTTTCCATGAAACCTCATCCCGTCTAGATCACCCGACACCCCGGTATCCGCCCCGAAATGAGGGCCGAAACCAGATAGTGGTGTTCCAGCGCCGGAATCCGGTCGGCATAGTGTTCAAGGGTGATGTCGCCAAGGCCGAAGGACGGCAAGCCGACCAGGACATGGTCGACGGCGCTGCCGGGACTGTTGGCCAGCAGAGCCGTCGACAAGAGGTGTCGTTGTTCCGAACCGTCCATCCCGCGCCCCCGTTGCCCACCCCACACCGGGGATGGGGCGAGCCTATCACGGCACGGCATTGCTTGGCCACAAAACCGTGGGCCGCGGGACGGGGTTGTGAGGGTGGCGCGGGCTTATTTGTAGACCGATTCCTTGCCGAAGTGCTTGGTCAGCATGTAATAGACCACGGCGCGGTATTTGTTACGCTCCGACCGGCCATAGGTGTCGATCACGGCGCCAATTGCTTCCATCAGCTTGGGGCTGTCGGGCAGGCCAAGCTTCTTGATCAGGAAATTCTTCTTGACGGTCTCCAACTCGGACGCATCGGAGCCTGCAACGGTGGCGGCGTCGTTGTCGTAGATCGAAGGGCCGCAGCCCACGGTGACCTTGGTCAGCAAAGCCATGTCGGGTGTCATCTTGCACTTGGTTTTCAGGTCGTCGGCGTATTTTGCAATCAGCTCGTCGCGCTTACCCATTGTGTTCCCCTTTTTTACATTACGCCCCACCATGCGCATGGTCAGGGGCTGCGCGGCACACTAGGACAGTGCGCCACGCAGACAAAGGGAAATGTGCAGCCGGTTTCCCCGCTGGGCGGTCAGTAGCGGTAGTGTTCGGCCTTGAACGGGCCTTCGACCTTGACGCCGATGTAGTCGGCCTGTTCGCGGCGCAGTTCGGTCAGTTTGACGCCGATCTTTTTCAGATGCAGGCGGGCGACCTTTTCATCCAGCGCCTTGGGCAGGATATAGACGCCGGGGGCATAGTCCTGGCCTTTGGTCCACAGTTCGATCTGGGCCAGAACCTGATTGGTAAAGCTGGCGGACATCACGAAGCTGGGGTGACCGGTGGCATTGCCAAGGTTCAGAAGGCGGCCTTCGGACAGAAGGATGATCCGGTGCCCGCCCGGCATTTCGATCATGTCCACCTGTTCCTTGATATTGGTCCATTTGTGGTTGCGCAGGGCCGCGACCTGAATCTCGTTATCAAAGTGACCAATGTTGCCGACGATGGCCATATCCTTCATCTCGCGGATATGTTCGATGCGGATGACGTCGCGGTTGCCGGTGGTGGTGATGAAGATGTCGGCACTGGCGACCTCGTCTTCCAGAAGGGTGACTTCATAGCCGTCCATCGCGGCTTGCAGGGCGCAGATCGGGTCAACTTCGGTAACCTTGACGCGGGCACCGGCGCCGCGCAGCGAGGCGGCCGAGCCTTTGCCGACATCGCCATAACCGCAGACCACGGCGACCTTGCCGGCCATCATGGTGTCAGTGGCGCGGCGGATGCCATCGACCAGCGATTCCTTGCAGCCGTATTTGTTGTCGAATTTCGACTTGGTGACGCTGTCGTTCACATTGATCGCCGGGAAGGGCAGCTGGCCCTTTTTGTGCAGATCGTACAGGCGATGCACGCCGGTGGTGGTTTCTTCCGACACGCCCTTGATAGCCGCCTTGGTCTTGGCGAACCAGCCGGGGCTTTGCTTCATGCGCTTTTGGATCTGCAGCTTGATGACTTCTTCTTCTTCGGACTGCGGAACCGACAGGACATCCTCGCCCGCTTCCATCCGTGCGCCCAAGAGGACATACAGTGTGGCGTCACCGCCGTCGTCCAGGATCATGTTCGCGCCCTGGGGGAACTGGAAGGACCGGTCAAGATAATCCCAATGCTCGGTCAGGGTCTGACCCTTGACGGCGAATACCGGCACCCCGGCGGCGGCGATTGCGGCGGCGGCATGATCCTGGGTCGAGAAGATGTTGCACGAGGCCCAGCGGACATCGGCACCCAAGGCGGTCAGGGTTTCGATCAGGGCCGCGGTCTGGATCGTCATATGCAGGGAGCCGACGATGCGGGCGCCTTTGAGGGGCTTTGAGATGCCGAACTCTTCTCGGCAGGCCATCAGGCCGGGCATTTCGGTTTCGGCGATAACCAGTTCCTTGCGGCCGAAATCGGCCAGAGCGATGTCCTTGACGATATAATCCTTCGGCATGCGCCGCACTCCTTTACCTTTGGGTTGCGGGGCAGATAGCATGGGAAAGGTTAAGGGACAATCAGTCGGTGAAAAGCTTCACATAGGGATCGTAGCGAAACACGCGGTAGCGCGTATTTCCGGTGGTTTCGCGGACGAGGCCAAGCTTCATCATGCGTTCGGTCAGGGTATTGGCGGCCTGCTTGGACAGACCAAGGGCTTCGGTGACGTTGGCCACGGTGAAGATGGGGCGTTGATAGAGGGATTCGAGCAATTTCAGCCCGTTGGCAGCGCCACGGTCCAGCGTGTCGATCAGGGCTTGCCGATGCGCTTCGCGCATTTGGACGATGCGGCGCGCGGTTTCGGCGGCCTCGGCTGCAACCTCGATCACACCGCGCAGAAAGAACTTGAGCCAGGCCTCCCATTCGCCCTCGTCGCGGATCGACTGGAGGCGGGCGTAATATTCGTTGCGGTGGCGCTTGAGGTAGTGGGACAGGTAGAGGACGGGTTTGGACAGGGCGCAGCGTTCCCACAGAAGGAAGGTGATGAGAAGCCGGCCCATGCGACCGTTGCCATCAAGGAAAGGGTGCAGGGTTTCGAACTGGGCATGGATCAGGCCGAGTTTGATGAGAAGCGGCGCCTTGGGATCGTCGTGAATATAGGTTTCCAGCGCGCCCAGCATGTCTGGTAATTGGTGAGGCGGCGGCGGGACGAAGCTGGCGGTGGCCAGGGCGGCCCCGGCATGGCCGATCCAGTTCTGGCTGCGGCGAAACTCGCCGGGCGTGGCGTGCTGGCCGCGCACGCCACGCATGAGGTCGCCATGAATTTCGCAGATCAGGCGTTGCGACAGGGGCAGGGTTTCAAGCCGCGCCAGGCCGTGGTTCAGGGCGGACACATAGTTCAGGATCTCGTCCGTGTCGTTGGGGCGGGTTGGGTCGAAAAGCTGGGCTTCGACCTCTAACACGTCGGTCAGGGAGGCCTGGGTGCCTTCGATCTGCGAGGACAGAGTGGCCTCTTTGCGAATATACATGAACACGAAAAGCTCGGCGTTGGGAAGAGCGTCGATCGAGCCTTCAAGCCGACCCAGGGCGCGGTCGGCGTCGGACAGCAGGGTCTGCATTTCGTCGTCGATCACAATGGCTGGGTAAGGTGGCAGGGGATCGGGGTGGAAGGCGCGGTATCCTTCGGGTTGAAGATGATAGTGGCCGGTGGTGCGTTTCATGGTGCCGCCAAATCAAGTGAGCTTGATTTACAGCGCGGTTTTCGCGGTTAAGTCAAGTGTGACTTGACTAATGGGCGCCGCTTGGCTTTTAAGTCAGGCTGATTTGATCACAGGAGTCCACATGAAACAGCCGCGTGCGTGGCAAAGGATGTTGTCGGGGCGCAGGTTGGACCTGCTGGACCCGACGCCGGTGGATATCGAGATCGAGGATATCGCCCATGGGCTGGCCTTTGTGGCGCGGTGGAATGGGCAGACGCGGGGCGAGTGGCCCTATTCGGTGGCCGAGCATTCGCTGCTGGTGGAAGAGATTTACGGACGATTCGAGGCTTCGGCCAAGTGGCGGCTGGCGGCCTTGCTGCATGATGCGCCCGAATATGTGATCGGCGACATGATCAGCCCGGTCAAGGCCGCGGTCGGGCCGGGTTATGGCGAGATGGACCTGCGGCTGACAGCGGCGGTGCATCTGCGCTTTGGCCTGCCTGCGGTGCTGCCCGTTGCCATAAAGAAGGCGATCAAGGTGGCGGACAAGATCTCGGCCTGGTTGGAGGCGGTGCAGATTGCGGGGTTTTCGGAAGGTGAGGCCGATAAATTCTTTGGGCGGCCGGAAAGCGATCTGTTGCGGGGTCTGGACATAAGACTGCGTCCGCCCGCGGTGGTGCGGGCGGACTATGTTGCGCGACATCGTGCGTTGTTGGAAGCCTTCACGCTTACCAATTCAGGTCACGCCCGGCGTTGAGGCGGCGGTTTTGCGCATCCAGCCCACCCATGCGGGACGAGATGAAACGGTCGTTCCAATCGGCATCGGAAACGCGGAACTGATGCTTGCGGTCCGGGCGCTGACCGGTGGCCAACAACAGGGCATCTGCAAGAATATTCAACATGGCTTGCTCCTTTCATGGCTTGCTCATGAGGATTTTATAAGTGATTCTGGCGTCAGTTCCCAGTCAGGGATTTTTCTGATCTGTTAGGTGGTATTACAGATGGTGGTCAAGTGGCGCGACTTCCCTTCGCTGACCTCGCTGCGCGCTTTCGAGGCGGCGGCGCGGTTGCAAAGCTTTTCGCTGGCGGCGCGGGAGCTGAATGTGACCCATGCGGCGGTGGCCCAGCAGGTGCGCGGATTGGAGGCGCATCTGGGGTGCGAGCTGATCTTCAAACAGGGACGCGGCATGGCGTTGACCAATGAGGGCGCGCGTTTGGCGCAGGCCTTGGCGGAAGGGTTTCGCGGGATCGGTCAGGCGATTGACGAGTTGAAGGCCGCCGAACCCGGTGCGCCAGTGCGGGTGACCCTGACCCCGGCTTTCGCGGCGCAATGGCTGATGCCAAGGCTGAAACGCTTTTGGGCGGCCCATCCGGATGTGCCGATCTCGCTGCACCCCGAAAAGCGGGTGGTGGATCTGCGGCGCGACGGGATCGACCTGGGCATCAGGTTCGGATCGGGCAAATGGCCGGGGCTGGAGGCGGAATTTCTGACGGCGGCGCAATATGAGATCGTGGGCGCACCGAGCCTGTTGAGGGGGCGCAAGAACCTGACGATGGCGGAACTGTCGGCCATGCCCTGGGTGATCGAGGAGGATTGGCCCGAGGCGCTGAGCTGGATACGCAGCTTCGGGCTGAAGCCGGATGCGATGAATATCTCTTACATCCCGACCGAGGAGCTGGCCTTGTCCGCGGCGCGGCAGGGCTATGGGCTGCACATCGAATCAGCGGCGTTGTTGCAGCAGGATATTGCCAATGGGACGCTGGAAGTGGTGGGCGCCATCAAGGATGACAGCGTGGCCTATTATCTGGTCACCCGGCCCGGCCCGAAACGGCCCGAGTTGCAGACCTTTATCAAGTGGCTGAAGGCCGCCGTGTAACGGCGGCCTTTGACTGGTCCTTTGCAGTAGGTCGGGGCGGTTCAGATCGCCAGATCCTGGGGTTTCTTGCCCTTGGCCAGCGCCGCGGCAAACCAGCGCGGCTTGCGACCGCGGCCGGACCAGGTATCGGATTTGTCGGCAGGATTGGCGTATTTCGGCACGGCGGGCGCACGCTTGCGCACAACCGAAATGCCGGTCAGTTCGGCCAAAGTGAAGCCTTTGGAGCGGGCAACTTCTTCCAATTCGGCCAAGGCGGCTTTCTTCTTGCGACCCTCGAAAGAGGCAATCGCTTTCGCTACCTGCGATTGAAGGTCCTTAAGCTCTTTAAGCGTGAGGGTGTTGAGGTTGATATCCATGGCGTTTCCTTTTTTATTTTCCACGGATCATCTAGGCAGATTCAAAATGGAAATCAAGGAACGTCCTATTTTGGACTGCGCTTTGCGAGAATTCTTTGCAGAGTGCGGCGGTGCATGGACAGGCGGCGGGCGGTTTCGGAAACGTTCTGGTCGCAAATTTCGTAAACGCGCTGAATATGTTCCCAACGCACCCGATCCGCCGACATCAATTGATCCGACAATTCGGGATGGGCATCGGATTTGGCCAGCAGTGCGCCCGCGATGTCATTGGCATCGGCGGGTTTCGAGAGATAGTCGATCGCCCCGATCTTGACGGCGGCGACGGCGGTCGCAATGGCGCCGTAGCCGGTCAGCACCACGACGCGGCAGTCGGGGCGATGCTGATGCAATGCCTCGACCACATCAAGGCCATTGCCGTCACCAAGGCGCAGGTCGATCACGGCATAGGCCGGGGGGTGGGCGATGGCGATGGCGCGGCCCTCGGCCACGGAACCGGCGGTTTGCGGCAGAAAACCACGCTTTTCCATGGCCTTGGCCAGCCGTCGCACAAAGGGTTCGTCATCATCGACAAGCAGCAAAGACCGGTCATCCCCCAGGTCCGCAGCAATGGCATCCGTCATGGTCGCTATCCTTCAGGCAATTCCGGGCTTGGCCAGAGGAGGCGAGTTTAACCGTCTTTCAGAAAACAGCCAGTGTGATCCGCGATTTCCTGAGCCGAGGCATCACGTTGAAAGAAATCGACGACGCCATGCTGCGGCAAGACCAGATAGGTGATGGTCATGTGATCAACCTCGTAATCGCCCGAAGTGTCCTGGGGCAACTGGTAATAGGCCTTGAAGGCGGCAGCGGCGGTCTTGATCTGGTCGGGCGTACCGGTCAGGCCCAAAAGGTTCTCGCCAAAACCATCGGTATAATCGGTCAGGGCGGCGGGCGTGTCACGGCCGGGATCGACCGAGATGAAGACCGGCGTTACATCAAACCCGTTCCTGGCCAGAATATCGGCGGCCTGCACATTGCGGGCATTGTCAAGCGGGCACACATCCTGACACGAGGCAAAGCCGAAATAGACCAGGGCGGGTTTGGCAAACACCTGAACATCCGTCACGGTCTGGCCGGTTTCATCGACCAATTCGAAATGGCCGCCGATTTCGCCACCGGCGACATTGCCGCTGCGACAGGCGGCAAAGGGATCGGAATTGCGTTGGGCGATGATGGCGTAGCTGGTCCAACCCAGCACGGCTGCAAGGGCAATGGCGCCGACGCTGGCATAGAGTTTTGGCATGGGTCTATCCTCTTTCAATGCGCGCATTCTTGGTTCAGAACAGAGAAAAGGACAATGCGACACAACTGCCTTTCAGGGATGCCACCCCGATGTTTCACCAAAACGTGCAGCCCGGAATGCGCATAACCGGGGGCGATCCGGTTCGGCTGGGCACGCTGACCACGTTGCGCTGGCTGGCGATTGCCGGGCAGGTCGTGACCTTGCTGGCGGCGCCGGCCTATTTCGGTCTGGTCTTGCCGGTGGGGCTGTGCGCTGCGGCGGTCGGGCTTTCGGTTGTGGCAAATCTGGTCTTCATGACCGCCTTTGCCGACACGCGCCGTCTGTCGGAAGGCGAGGCTTTGGCCACCCTGCTGTTTGATCTGGGCCAGCTTGCCTTGCTGGTATCGCTGACCGGGGGGCTGACCAATCCTTTCGCCTTGCTGGTGCTGGCCCCTGTCACCATCTCGGCCACGGCGCTGAATTTGCGGTCAACCGTCAGTGTGGCGGTCGCGGCGGTTGTGCTGGTGTCGCTGGCGGCGCGGTTCAATATGCCATTGCAGCTGGCGGATGGCGGCATGTTGGTTGTGCCGCAGTTGTTCCGCTTTGGTTTTTGGCTGGCGATCGTGATCGGGATCGTGTTTCTGGCGGTCTATTCCTGGCGGGTGGCCAGCGAGATCCGGGCCATGTCGGATGCGCTGTTCGCCGCACAGATGGCATTGGCGCGCGAACAGAAGCTGACGGATCTGGGCGGGGTGATCGCGGCTGCGGCGCATGAACTTGGCACGCCATTGGCCACGATCAAGCTGGTCAGCACCGAAATGATCGACGAGCTGGCCGGGCAGGACAGCCTGCGCGAGGATGCCATGCTGATCCGTGATCAGGCGGATCGCTGCCGTGACATCTTGCGGTCGATGGGTCGGGCGGGGAAGGATGACCTGCATCTGAAACAGGCGCCGCTGACGGCCGTGGTGCAAGAGGCCGCCGAGCCGCATCTGGCGCGGGGCAAGGAGGTGGTCTTTGCGCAAGGCCAAGGGGCAGGCAAGCCGCCCAACATCCTGCGCCGTCCCGAAATGATCCATGGTTTGCGCAATCTGGTGCAGAACGCGGTCGATTTCGCCAAGGCGCGGGTCTGGGTGGATGTGGAGTGGGATGCGCATCAGGTCACCGTGCGGATCACCGATGATGGCGAGGGGTTTCCGGGCCGGCTGATCGGGCGGATCGGCGATCCTTTCATGCGGCTGCGGAAGACCGCCGTCGAAGAGGCGGCGCGGGGCGGGTACGAGGGGATGGGGCTGGGCCTGTTCATCGCAAAAACGCTGCTGGAGCGGACCGGGGCCGATCTGAGCTTTGCCAATGCCGCCGACCCGTTCCTGACCCCGCAGGAGCGGCCCGAACGCTGTGGCGCCGTGGTCGCGGTCAAATGGCCCCTGGTGGCGATCCTGGCCCCGGTTGATCTGGTGACCGGTGAAAACCTGCCGCATCCGCTGTGACCGGATATCGGGCCGGGAACTTATTACAACTTTCACGGTATAGTTTTGGCAACAGCGCCTGCCAAGGTTGACTTGGTCCTATTGCGCAGGTTTAACATTTTCTTAACCGAACCTTCCTTAAGTTGAGTAAAACCTTTGGTATGGGCCTGACGTTGATGAATGTAGGCTGGATGCATGATTTCGTGACAATTCTGGCAGCCCTGGGGGCCGCGGCCCTGGGTATCCTGGCGGTCGTCGTGCTGGACAGGCGCCACAAGGCCAAGCCAACCAGCATATTCGCGGATCGCGGCACCGAAACGGTTTTCCTGTTCGACGGCGACATATTGGTGGACAGCACGCCCTCGGCCAAGGCGCTTTTGCATGCATCGCAAACCCTGGGCGGGGCCTGGAACAAGGTGCTGACCTATCTGAGCAGCCACTTTCCCGATCTTGAGGCGCAAATTGCCCGGTTGCAGAACGAAGGCACGCTGACCCTGTCGTCGCAACCGGGTGAGGGGCGGCCCCTGATCCTGCAGGCCGAGGTCAAGGGCGGGCTGACGCGGCTGATCCTGGTCGATGCCGAAAGCGACGAGGCGGCGCTGGGCCAGGATCTGATGGTGGTGCGCGCCATGTCGGAGGAGCTGGATTTCCTGCGCATGGCCGTGGCCAAGGCACCGATGCTGATCTGGCGCGAACGCAGCACGGGCGAGGTCACCTGGGCCAATGCCGCCTATATGCTGAAACTGGGCGAATTGGGCGAGACGGGGCAGGAATTGTCCTGGCCCCTGCCCCGGCTTTTCGAAAAGACCGCCAGCACGCAGGGCGCTGCGGGCCAGCGCCAGAAGGTCAAGCTTGGCGGTGATCGGATCTCGTGGTTCGATCTGGCGACGGCGGGCGAGGCTGAGGCGCGACTGGTCTTTGCCCTGCCCGCCGATGCGGCTGTGCAGGCGGAAACGGCGTTGCGCGATTTCATGCAGACCCTGACCAAGACCTTTGCCCATCTGCATGTCGGCCTGGCGATTTTCGACGCCCAGCGCCAGTTGCAGCTTTTCAACCCCGCTTTGCTGGACCTGACCGGTCTGCCGGTGGATTTCCTGTCGATGCGCCCGTCGCTTTTGTCGGTGCTGGATGCGATGCGCGACCGCAACATGATCCCCGAACCCAAAGATTACCGGGGATGGCGGCGGCAATTGGTCGAACTGGAAAAGGCCGCCGCATCGGGGCTTTACGAGGAGACCTGGAGCCTGCCGGGTGGGCAGACCTACCGCGTCATCGGGCGGCCGCATCCCAATGGGGCGATTGCACTGATGATCGAGGACATCTCGGGCGAGATGCTGCGCACACGGCGCTACCGGGCCGATCTGGAGCTGGGTCAATCGGTGATCGATCAGCTGGACGAGGCGATTGCGGTCTTTTCGGAAGGCGGGCAGCTGGTGATGTCCAATGCGGGCTATGCGCAGCTTTGGGGCAGTGATCCGTCGCGCACATTGGAAGAGGCGAGCCTGTGGAGCCTGAGTGCGGGGTGGCGCAACCTGTCCGCCCCAAGCCCGATCTGGGGTCAGCTGGAAGAGTTCGCCGCAAGCCAGGGTGACCGCAGCACCTGGTATGCCGAGGTGCGGCTTTTGGACGGGCGGCTGGTCGATTGCCGCTTTGCGCCCTTGACCGGGGGGGCCACGCTGACGGCTTTTCGCCTGCGGGATCTGGGTGTTGGAAAGGCTGTCGCCCCCGGGGATCCCGCCCTGCGCCGGGCCTGACACCCCGGCCGCGCCCCGTAGGCGAATGGGGATTCAGCTTGGCCGCAAAGCGCGGTAAAAGGGGCGCATGGGTGACGCGCCTTTGACCATTTTTCTGGACGGGGAAGAGGACACGAGCCGACTGGCCCGTGTGCTGGCCCCGGTGTTGGGGCCGGGCGATGCGGTTCTGCTGACGGGGTCAATTGGTGCCGGAAAGACGCATTTCAGCCGCGCCCTGATCCGGGCGCGGTTGGGCGAAGGGGTCGAAGTGCCCTCGCCAACCT
>JAYSWK010000255.1:0-1836 GCA_043718085.1 Rhodobacterales bacterium | reverse complement strand
TGCCGGGGCGGTGACGGCGTGGGCCGCGGCCGAGACGGGGTTGGCGCAGGGCACGCCGGTGACCTGCGGCACGATCGATGCGGCGTCCGAGGCGGTGTCGGTCGGGGTCACCGGGCCGGGGGACATGATGATGATGTATGGCTCGACCATCTTCATCATCGAGGTGACGGGGCAAAGGCTGGGGGATGCGCGGCTGTGGCATGCGCCGTGGCTTTATCCGGGGCAGCACGCGGCGATGGCGGGGCTTGCGACTTCGGGCACGCTGACCCATTGGTTCCGCGACCAGTTCGCCCGGGATTTGCCGCGCGAGACGGCCTTTGGCACCTTGACCGCCGAGGCCATGGCCAGCCCGCCCGGTGCGCGGGGACTGATCTGTCTGCCCTATTTCAGCGGCGAGCGCACGCCGATCCACGACCCGCAGGCCAAGGGGGCCTTCTTTGGCCTGAACCTGACCCATGGGCGGGGCGAGATGTACCGCGCGGTGCTGGAGGGGATCGCCAGCGCCACCCGGCATATCACCGACACCTATGCCGAGGCGGGCGCGGCCCCGCGCCGCGTGCTGGCGGTCGGGGGCGGGACAAAGAACCGGCCCTGGTTGCAGGCGACATCGGATCTGACGGGCCTGGATCAGGTGGTGGCGCAGGTGACGACGGGGGCCAGTTTCGGCAATGCCTGGCTTGCGGCACGGGCCATCGGCAGCGATGCAAATATCGAGGACTGGAACCCCGTGGCCGAGGTGGTTCAGGCCCAGGATCACCCGGCCTACCGGCGGCAATATCCTTTGTTCCTGCGGCTTTACGAACAGACCCGGGACATTGCGGCGGAACTGTCCGATGCGTCTTGAGCACATGCTTCCGCATCAGATCAGGGCGGCGATTGCCCGGAACACCCCGGCGGTTCTGCCCATCGGGGTGCAGGAATACCATGGCGAGCATCTGCCCATCGGTGTGGACCTTCTGGCCGTCACGCGGGCCGTGGAACGTCTGGAGGCCGAGGCGCCGGACCGGCTGATCCTGCTGCCCGCCTTTGCCTGGGGGGCGGCGAGTTTCGCCGTCGCGGGGCCTGCGGGCACGGGCACGGTGCAGGTCGATGCCGAGGCCTTTCTGCCCTTTGCGCGCGGGCTGTTTGCCGGGCTTTTGAACATCGGCTTTCGCAACATCCACGGGGTGATCCATCACCAGACCGAGAATTTCGCCCAAGGGATGCCGACGGATCTGACCTTTCGGCTGGCGGCCCGGCAGGCCACGTTCGCCCATCTGGAGGCGACGCGCGGTCAGGGTTGGTGGGGCAAGGGCGAGATGGCGGATTATTACGACGGCCATTCCAAGGGCGACAATCCGTTCAACTGGATTTCGGTGCATCCGCTTTGCCCACCCCAGACGGCCCGGCATTTGCCCTTTGACCATGCGGGCGAGGGCGAGACGGCCCTGATGCTGGCGCTGTGTCCCGAACTGGTGGACCCGGCCCGAATGGCCGATAATGATACCTGGTACACAGCCACAGCCCCCAAGGCGACGCAGGCGCAGGGCGCGGCGGGGGTGGCAGTGATCATTGAGTATTTGCGCGGGGTGTTGGGGCTTTAAAGCGTGTCTGGTTCCCGTTGAATCGAAAATCGCTGCCTCTCGCCGAGGCTCGAACGCGATTTTCGATCTTTCTGTTTCAATGAGAACCAGGCACGCTCTAGACGAAGAATTTTCGTACGAAAATTCTTCTGGCAGAAAAGTTTTCGGATGAAAACTTTTCGCGCGGTCAGGCGAGGGGCGGCAGGTCGATGACGCCCTTTTTCAGGATGAAGCAGCCATAGGGGCCGCTGTCCGAGGTGCGCAAGATGGCAAA
>JAYSWK010000254.1:0-1837 GCA_043718085.1 Rhodobacterales bacterium | reverse complement strand
CCTACTGAGGATCAAGCCAATGACCGACTTCCCCCATACGCCGCCGCGTTTTTCCGCAACCTTCACCCCCGATATCAACGCCGAAATCCGCCGTGCAGCGGCAACCGGCATTTATGACATCCGTGGCGGCGGGGCGAAACGTCACCTGCCCCACTTCGATGATCTCTTGTTCCTTGGCGCTTCGATCAGCCGCTATCCGCTGGAAGGCTACCGCGAGAAATGTGCAACCGATGTTTGGCTGGGCACCCGGTTTGCCAAAAAACCCATCCATCTCGATATTCCGGTGACGATTGCCGGGATGAGCTTCGGGGCGCTGTCCGGCCCGGCGAAGGAAGCCTTGGGGCGTGGTGCCTCGGCGGCAGGCACCTCGACCACCACCGGCGATGGCGGCATGACTGAAGAGGAACGCGGGCATTCAAAAACGCTGGTTTATCAATATCTTCCCAGCCGCTACGGGATGAACCCCGACGATTTGCGCCGCGCCGATGCGATTGAAGTTGTGGTCGGCCAAGGGGCAAAACCCGGCGGTGGCGGCATGCTTCTGGGGCAGAAAATCAGCGACCGGGTTGCCAATATGCGCAATCTGCCCAAGGGCATTGACCAGCGGTCAGCCTGCCGTCACCCGGATTGGACCGGGCCGGATGATCTGGAAATCAAGATCATGGAGCTGCGCGAAATCACCGATTGGGAAAAGCCGATCTATGTGAAGATCGGCGGCGCGCGGCCCTATTACGACACGGCGCTGGCGGTGAAAGCCGGGGCCGATGTGGTGGTTCTGGACGGCATGCAGGGCGGCACAGCGGCCACGCAAGACGTGTTCATCGAAAACGTCGGCATGCCGATTCTGGCCTGCATCCCGCAGGCGGTCAAAGCCTTGCAAGACCTGGGCATGCACCGCAAAGTGCAGCTGATCGTCTCGGGCGGCATCCGCACCGGGGCTGATGTGGCCAAGGCCATGGCACTGGGGGCCGATGCGGTGGCAATCGGCACGGCGGCGCTGATTGCCTTGGGCGACAACGATCCGGCCCTTGAGGCTGAATATCAAAAACTGGGCACCACGGCCGGCGCCTATGACGACTGGCATGAAGGCAAGGATCCGGCGGGGATCACCACCCAGGATCCTGACCTGATGTCCCGCTTTGATCCGGTTCTGGGCGGACGCCGCTTGAAAAACTACCTCAAAGTGCTGACGCTGGAGGCGCAGACTATCGCGCGGGCATGTGGCAAGAGCCATTTGCACAACCTTGAACCCGAAGATCTGGTGGCGCTGACCATCGAATCTGCGGCGATGGCGGGCGTACCGCTTGCGGGAACCAACTGGATACCGGGAAAAACCGGATTCTAAAAACATAAGAACGACAGGGAGTTGACGAAAATGCCGAAGGATCTGGCCAAATACGCCAAGGAAAAGGGCGTCAAGTATTTCATGGTTTCCTACACCGACCTGTTCGGCGGACAACGCGCCAAACTGGTGCCCGCACAGGCAATCAACGATATGGCCGTGGACGGCGCCGGTTTTGCCGGGTTCGCCACCTGGCTGGACCTGACGCCCGCCCACCCCGACATGATGGCCGTCCCCGACCCCGAGTCAGTGATCCAGCTGCCGTGGAAACCCGAGGTGGCCTGGGTCGCCTCGAACTGCGTGATGGAAGGCAAACCTGTCGATCAGGCACCACGCAACGTGCTGCGCCGGTTGGTGGCCGAAGCCGCTAAGGATGGCTTGCGGGTGAAAACCGGGGTTGAGCCGGAGTTTTTCATCCTGAACCCCGAAGGCACCGCCGTATCGGACCCTTACGACAACGCGGTCAAGCCCTGCTATGACCAGCAGGCGGTGATG
>JAYSWK010000253.1:0-11822 GCA_043718085.1 Rhodobacterales bacterium | reverse complement strand
GCCAATATGATGCCCGCCGTGCTGATCGGCGGCGTTCTGGCAATGATCGTCGGCGCCGCCGCTTGCGTGGCCTTCGGCCAGCCTTTGGCTGTCTCCCTTCGGGACGCATCCATCGCCCTGGCCATGGGGGCCGTGACGCTGGCGGGCGGCCTGATCCTTTTTACCCTGGGCAGCCGGGTCGTGCCCGCCGCCCAAGCGACACTGATTTCACTGGTCGAGGTTCTGTTGGCCCCTGTGTGGGCTTGGGCCTTTTTAGGGGAAGACGTCGCCACGGATACCTTGATCGGCGGCGCAGTGCTATTGGCGGCCGTTATCCTGAACGCCTATGGCGGACGGCTGAAAGGTTAATGCGCGGTGAATTTTTGAAAACCAACCCATTGACTTGTAAGCGTTTTCAAAAATGTCCAGATCCGGACACCCCAAATCAGCGGTGTTTGCGGAAAAACAGCGCCCTGGCGTACAGATCTTCCAACCGCTGCATCCGCCCCTCGGTGACACCCCAAGTCAGGTCCTGCACGGCGGCCAGCAGGGTCTCGACCAGAACCAGCAGGGTCACATTGCTGTCCCAGGCCGACGGCGCCTCGATATGGGCGGCAAAGGTATGGGTGGCATGGGCTGCGGCGGGCGACACCCAGCGGTCAGTGATCAGCACGATCTCGGCCCCCTGTTCCCGCGCCATTTCGGCCAGCTGCAACACGACGTTTTCATAGCGGCGGATGTCAAAGACCACCAGCACATCGCCCGGCGACATATCCAGCAATGCCGGCGGCCATGTCGAGGATTTGTCCGACAGCAGCGTCACCTCGGGCCGGACCACCTTCATCAACGAGGTGAAGTAATCCGCCATTGCATGGGTAATCCGCCCCCCCACCGCAAAGACCCGCCGCTTCGGGTCGGCCAAAAGCACCGCGGTTGCGTCGAAAGAGCCGTGATCGATCTGGTTCAGCGTGGCCTGCAAATTGGCCACCATGGATTCCGCGAACCGGTTCAGGATATGCCCATCCGGCACCCGCCCGGCCCTTTGGTCATGTTTGGTCAAAGGCGAGATCAGCATGGCCTCGACCTCGCCGCGCAACGAGTTTTGAAAGTCGGGATAACCCTTGTAGCCCAGCTTTTGCGCCAGCCGCACCACGGTCGGCGTCGAAACGCCAGAGGCCCTGGCCAGTTGCGTGATCGACCCCAGGGCCGCCACCGGATAATGCGACAGGACATGCGCCGCCAGCTTGCGTTCTGTCGGGGTCAGCCCGCCCAGCGCAGCCCGCAACTGTTCGTCCAATGTCAACGACTTGTCCATTGATCGCCTCTTGATCGACCCATTCAGAAAACATTGTAACAAGAAAGTCCAGAAAGAAATATTCTTGACAGCGCCCCCACAAACCGCCAGCTTTGCACCAATTGGGGAGACGCGCCGCGGATGCGAGCGACAGCAACATATCGCGAATTTGCGCCCGTGATCGAGAATGAATCGGCGTCTGGCCGGATCGTTCTGGTCTGCGAACATGCGTCCAATGTGTTCCCGGCCGAATGGGGCGATCTTGGACTGACGGCGGCTCAGCGCCATGCCCATATCGCCTGGGACCCCGGCGCGCTTGATCTGGCGCGCGGCCTGTCGCGGCGGCTGGACGCGGCCCTGATCCATGCCCCGGTCAGTCGGCTGATCTATGATTGCAACCGCGCGCCCGACATGCCGGGCGCCATGCCGACCCGGTCCGAAGTCCATGACATCCCCGGCAACGCCACCATCTCGCCCGAGGAACGCCTGCACCGGACCCGTGCCATCTACCTGCCCTTCCACGACGCGCTGCACGGTCTGATCATGCACCGCGAGGCGCTTGGGCTGCAGCCGGTCATCATCACGATCCATTCCTTTACGCCCGTCTATTTCGGCAAGCCCCGCCGGGTCGAGTTTGGCATCATCCATGACGCCGATCCGACCCTGGCCCAGGCGATCCACCGCGCGGCCCGGTCGACCCATCTCGTGGCCGAGGTGAACCAGCCCTATTCCGCAGCCGATGATGTGACCCACACGTTGCGCGTCATGGCGACACCCTATGGCCTGCCCAACGCGATGCTCGAACTGCGCAACGACCTGATTGCCACCGCCGATGCGGCGGATGCGATGGCTGAAACCCTGGCCCCGGTTCTGAACATGGGCCTGGTCGAGATCCAGCGACAAGCCAAGGCGAGCTGATCCGCCTTCTCTCTGCGTCGCCAAGAATGCCCGGATATCTCGGGCGGAAAAATCAAGGGAGACACCGGACATGGCCGGAAACATGACATTTGACCAATTGAAGGACGCCGTCGATGCAGGCCGCGTCGACACCGTTCTGGTCGCGGGGATCGACATGCAGGGCCGCCTGATGGGTAAAAGGTTCGAGGCGCATTTCTTTGTGAACGGCGGGCATGTGGAAACGCATTGCTGCAACTATCTTCTGGCCGTCGATATGGAAATGACGACCGTGCCGGGCTATAAAAGCTCGAACTGGGCGGCGGGATACGGCGATTACGTGATGAAGCCGGACATGGCGACGATGCGCGCCCTGCCCTGGCTGCCGGGCACGGTTTTGGTGCTTGCGGACCTTCTGGATCACCACCACGTCCCGGTCCCGCACGCGCCGCGCCAGATGCTGAAACGGCAGGTCGAACGGGCCCGCGCCATGGGGCTGGAGCCGATGATGGCGACCGAGCTGGAGTTCTATCTGTTTGAAAACAGCTATGAAAGCCTTCGCGATAACGGCTTCCGCGACCTCAAGGCCATTTCGGCCTATAACGAGGACTACCACATCTTCCAGACCACCAAGGAAGAAGATGTGATGCGCGCCAACCGCAACGGGCTTTATGCCGCCGGGGTTCCGATCGAAAACTCCAAGGGCGAGGCCGATGCGGGTCAGGAAGAGGTGAACTACAAATACTCCGACGCTTTGGACACCGCCGACAACCACACGATCGTCAAACACGGGATCAAGGAAATTGCCTGGACCAAAGGCCGCTCGGTCACCTTCATGGCCAAGTATGACCACCGCAAGGCCGGCTCCTCGGCCCATGTGCACCAAAGCCTGTGGACCAAGGACGGCAAAGCGGCCTTTGCCGACAAGGACGATGTCCACGGCATGTCGCCCCTTATGAAACATTACATGGCCGGCCAGCTTGCCTATGCCCGCGAGCTGACGGTGTTTCTGGCCCCTTACGTCAACAGCTACAAACGCTTTACCATCGGCATGTTCGCGCCCACCAAGGCCGTGTGGAGTGCGGACAACCGCACCGCCGGTTTCCGGGTTTGCGGTGAACACAGCAAGGCGATCCGGGTGGAATGCCGCATTCCGGGGTCTGACGTGAACCCCTATCTGACCTGTGCCGCCCTGCTGGCCGCCGGTCTTGAGGGCATCGAGCAGAAGATGGAACTGGAGCCCGAAATGAAGGGTGACATGTATCACGCGGGCAATGTCCGCGAAATCCCGCACAACCTGCGCGAGGCGGCGGATATGCTCAGCGGCTCCAGGATGCTGCGCGCCGCCTTTGGCGATGATGTGGTGGACCACTATGTCCACAACGCGCGCTGGGAAATTTCGGAAACCGACCGCGTCGTGACCGATTTCGAACTGCAGCGCCTGATGGAACGCGCTTGAACACAAGGAGGCAAGCATGACGGACACCAAGTGGACCGGTGGCTGCCAATGTGGGGCGGTCCGGTATGAATTCAGCGTCAAGCCGGACAATCCCTGCCTGTGCCATTGCCGCATGTGCCAAAAGCAGGTCGGCAATTTCTTTGGTGCCTATGCCGGCTCGCATACCGACAATTTTTGTGTCACCCGCGGACAGATCGCCCATTTCCGCAGTTCAGCCGATGCCCTGCGCGGTTTCTGCCGCGACTGTGGCACGCCGCTCGCCTATAACTTCCTGTCGCATCCACGTATCGACGTCACCATCGGCTCGCTGGATCGCTGCGCCGAGTTCAAGCCGATCCGCAACATCGGGGCGGAAGGCATGGCGCCCTGGTTGGGCGAGGTGCCCCATCTGCCGACGATGGCGACGGGAGTGGTCGAAACCTACGGTGATACGGCCGAGCGGTTCGAGATGATCCGGGCCAGCAACCGACAGCACCCCGACCACGATACCGACCACTGGCCGCCGCTGTAGGGTGGGGTTGACCCCGCATTCCCCACAACGGCCGGCCGAAGCCCGCATAACGAGGTAACAATATGAAACCGATTCAACTGATTTCCCCCGTAGATGGCAGCATCTGGGCCGAGCGGACGCCGCTGACCCCCGAGGCTGCCCAAGCCGCCGTGGCGCGCGCCCGTGCCGCACAAAAACCCTGGGCCGCCCGCCCGCTGTCCGAGCGCATCGCGCTGGTCAAGGCCGGCGTCGCGCGACTGACCGCCATGAAGGAAACCATCGCGCTGGAGCTGGCGCATCAGATGGGCCGCCCGATCCGCTTTGGTCAGGGCGAGATGGGCGGCGTGAATGCCCGCACCGATTACATGGCCGAAATCGCAGCCCAGACCCTCGCCCCCCAAATGGTCGAGGACAGCGACAAGTTCCGCCGCTATCTGGCCCGCGAAGCCCTGGGCGTGGTCTTTATCGTCGCCCCATGGAACTATCCCTACCTCACCACGATCAACACGCTTGTCCCCGCCCTGATCGCGGGCAACGCGGTCATGCTGAAACATGCCAGCCAGACCATGGTCGTGGGCGAACGCCTGGCCGAGGCGTTTCACGCCGCGGGCGTGCCAGCCGATGTGTTCCAGAACGTCGTCCTTGACCATGCCACGACCGAAAGCCTGATCGCCACGCGTGCCTTCAACTTTGTCAACTTCACCGGCTCGGTCGGTGGTGGCCAGGCGATGGAGCGGGCAGCTGCGGGCACCTTCACGCCCCTGGGGCTGGAACTTGGCGGCAAGGACCCCGGTTACGTCCGCGCCGACGCCAATCTGGACGCCGCTGTCGATACGCTGATGGACGGCGCCATGTTCAACTCTGGCCAGTGCTGCTGCGGGATCGAGCGGATCTATGTCCACGAAAGCCTTTTTGACGCCTTTGTCGAAAAGTCGGTGGCCTGGGTCAACGCCCTGAAACTGGGCAGCCCGCTCGACCCTGAAACCACTCTTGGTCCCATGGCCAACAAGCGGTTCGCCAAGGTCGTGCGCGATCAGATCGCCGAGGCCGTGGCCCAGGGTGCCAAGCCGCTGATCGACCCTGCGAACTTCCCCGCCGATGATGGTGGCGCCTATCTTGCCCCGCAGATTCTGGTGAACGTCAATCATTCGATGCGCGTGATGATGGAGGAAAGCTTTGGCCCCGTGGTCGGCATAATGAAGGTGCGTGACGATGCCGAAGCCTTGGCGCTGATGAACGACAGCCCCTATGGCCTGACCGCCAGCATCTGGACGCAGGATTACGACACCGCCGCCGCCCTTGGCGCGCAGATCGAGACCGGCACCCTGTTCATGAACCGCGCCGACTATCTGGACCCGGCACTTTGCTGGACCGGCTGCAAGGACACCGGCCGAGGCGGTTCCCTCAGCTATCTGGGTTTCCATTCGGTGACCCGCCCGAAATCCTATCATCTGAAGAAAGTCTGATCGCCATGACCCATAACGTCCCGAACCGGAACTGGTCCTATCCTACCCCCATCAAATTCGGTGTGGGCCGCATCGGCGAACTGGCCGAGCACTGCAAATCCGTCGGGCTGAAAAAGCCCCTCTTGGTCACCGACAAGGCCCTGGCCAGCCTGCCCATCACCGCGGCTGCCCTGGATATTCTTGAAAAGGCGGGCCTGGGTCGCGCCGTTTTCAGCGAAGTCGACCCCAACCCCAACGAAAAGAACATGACCGACGGTATCGCCATGTATCTGGCCGGCGGCCATGACGGTGTCGTGGCCTTCGGCGGCGGCTCTGGCCTTGATCTGGGCAAGATGATCGCGCTGATGGCGCATCAGCGCAAAGACCTTTCTGTCTGGGATCTGGAAGATGTGGACGATTGGTACACCCGCGCCGACGCCTCCAAGATCGCCCCGATCATTGCCGTGCCGACTACGGCGGGAACCGGCTCGGAAGTGGGTCGCGCGGGCGTTTTGACCAATTCGACCACCCACAAAAAGAAGATCATCTTCCACCCCAAACTGATGCCCGTCGTCACCATCTGCGATCCGGCCCTGACCGTGGGCATGCCGCGCTTCATCACGGCCGGCACCGGTATGGACGCCCTGGCCCATTGCCTTGAGGCCTATTGCAGCCCGTTTTACCACCCGATGAGCCAGGGCATTGCTTTGGAAGGCATGCGGCTGGTCTTTGAAAACCTGCCCCTGGTTTACGCCGATCCGAACAACCTTGACGCCCGCGCTCATATGATGAGTGCCGCCGCCATGGGGGCCGTCGCCTTTCAAAAGGGGCTGGGCGCGATCCATTCCCTCAGCCACCCGATCGGCGCGGTCTATGGCACCCATCACGGCACGACCAATGCCGTCGTCATGCCCATGGTGCTGGATTACAACCGGGCCGAAATTGAAACCCGTCTGGACGCCGCTGCCGCCTATCTGGGTATCAAGGGCGGCTTTGCGGGCTTGCGCGACCAGGTGATGAAGTTGCGCGCGCTTTTGGGCATTCCGGCCAATCTGACGGCCATGGGTGTCAAACAGGCCGATCTGGACATGTTGACCGACATGGCCCTGGAAGACCCGTCCTGTGGTGGCAATCCCAAGCCCATGACGCGCGAAAACACCCGCGCCCTGTTCCAGTCCTGCATGTAACCGGCCACTGGTCAGGGGCGAAAATTTTTCGTACGAAAAATTTTGGCCCCTGGGCGCGGGCCGTGAAAGTCGAGGGATCTTGCGGCACGTCATTACGGAAATCGCGGTCATCGGTGCCGGGGTAATCGGTCTGGCCATTGCCGAGGCTTTGGTGGCCGAGGGGCACGAGGTCGTTCTGGTCGATCCCAACGTGCCGGGCTCGGGGGCCAGCTATGGCAATGCCGGGACGGTGGCCGACTATGCGGTGATGCCGGTGGGCACGCCGCAGGTTCTGCGGGACTTGCCGCAACTGTTGTTCAACCGCAACTCGCCTTTGGCCATTCGGCCGGGCGGACTGGTGCCGCTTCTGCCCTGGCTCACCCGGTTTGCCCTGCAAAGCCTGCCCGCTGCGGCGGCGCGCAACGGGGCTGCCCTGGCCAGCCTGCTTTTGGGGGCCAAGCCCCTGTGGCAGGACCTGGCCCAGCGGATCGGTGCGGGGGATCTTTTTCAGACGCGCGGCAGCCTATACTTTTACGAGACCGCCGCCGCCTTTCGCGCTGCCGAAGCGGACATGGCCCGGCGGCGCGCCATGGGGGTGGCGGTCGATCTGATCTCGCCCGACGCGCTGGCCGCGTTGGAGCCGGGATTGCCCAGGGTCGCGGGTGGGGCGGCCTTCTTTCCGGACGCTGCCTTTTTCAGCGATCCCGGCGCCATGGTCGAACGGCTTCGCACGGCAGCCATGCAGCATGCCGGCCTTCTGGTCGGGCAGGCCGACCGGGTGACGCGCCAGTTCGACGGCTTGATCGTCGACGGCGCCGCCTTCCGTTTGCATGCCAAAAAGGTCATTCTGGCCACCGGCGCCCATGGGCGCGACCTGGCCCGGCAGGCCGGCGACCGGGTGCCCCTGGATACCGAGCGGGGCTATCACGTCGAATGGGACATGGCCGAACCCCGGTTGACAAGACCGACCTGCCCCACCTCGCGCGGCTTTTATCTGTGCCCGATGGAGGGGCGTCTGCGCGTGGCAGGCACGGTCGAACTTGGCGGCCTGACGGCCCCGCCGTCGTCCCACCGCATCCAGCGGCTGATCGACGGCGCACAGGCGATCTTTCCCGATCTGGGGGCGCCTGACCGGTCCTGGATGGGCTTTCGTCCCTCGATGCCGGACAGCCTGCCGGTCATCGGCCCCTCGCAGGGCGGGGGCGACATCATCCATGCCTTTGGCCATGGCCATATTGGCTTGACGCTGGCGCCGATCACGGCACGGCTGGTCGCCGATCTGGTCGCCAATCGCCCAGCCGAGCGTGACCTTTCCCCGTTCCGCCCCGGCCGCTTCTAAGGCGCACCCTTTCCTTGGCCAGCAAATGATGGCAATCTCCGGCCAAACGCGCCGCCCTTTCGGCGCGGGGCAGACCGCCGGAACAGGCGGCATGGGGACGGGCGGAATGGGACGTATCAGGGTTTGGGCTTGGATCGGTCTTGCCGTGGCCATTGCCCTGACGGCGGCCTTGCCCTTGCAGGCGCAGGATGGCACCGCCGAACAGGAACAAAAGACCCCGGCTGTGATCCTGGACGGCCCAAATCCCGATGCCAGCGATGTCCCGCGCGACCCGACCAAAGGGGCCGTCACCAGCTTGCCCATCCCGCGTTTCGTGTCGCTCAAGGGCTCGGAAGGCAACGCACGGCGCGGGCCCGGCCTGACGCATCGCATCGACTGGGTGTTCACCCGCGAAGGCATGCCGCTCAAGATCACGGCCGAATACGAACATTGGCGGCGGGTCGAAGATGCCGATGGCGCGGGCGGCTGGGTGCATTATTCGCTGCTGTCCGGCGTGCGCACCGTTCTGGTCTCGCAAGACATGGCCGAGGCGTTCAGCCAACCTGATCCCGCTTCGGATGTGCTTTACCAATCCGAACTTGGCGTGATCGGCAAGCTTCTGGAATGCCAGATCCTGTGGTGTCGCGTGGCGGTCGAGGGCGAAAAGGGCTGGATCCGCAAGTCATCGCTGTGGGGCGTGTTTCCCGACGAAATGTATCCCTGAGGTGTGATTTGGCTCAGCCTGCGCCTTGCGCGGGGCGGCTTTTGGTTGTACCCCTTCAATTATTCACTTGAATAATAAGGCGTGTCATGGTCGAGGAGCGCAAACCCTACCGCCGCGAAGCCGAAGAAAAGCGCCGGCAGGCCCTGATCGAGGCGACGCTGGCCTTGGTTACCGAAGGCGGCATTCGTGCCGCAACCGTGCGTGGCATTGCCGACCGTGCCGGGGTGACAGGCGGATTGATCCGCCACTATTTCCAGACCAAGGAAAATCTGATCGCCGAAGCCTACCGGCATCTGATGACCAGCATGACGGACAATACAACCGCCGTTCTGACCTATGCGCCCAAGGACCCACATGCCCGCCTTGCCGCCTTTGTCGCAGCCGCCCTGAAGCCGCCTGTCGTGGATCCGGATGCGGTGATGCGCTGGGCCTCCTTCATCCAGGAAAGCCAGCGGTCCGACACTCTGCGCGACATCCATAGCCAGACTTACCTCGGCTTTCGTGAACACCTGCAAACCCTGATCGCCGCCCTTCCCGGCCAGCGCAATCCCGAAGATCTGCGCCGCCTGGCCATTGCCTGCAACGCCGTGCTGGACGGGCTTTGGATCGAAGGCGGCACACTGCCCGAAACCTTTGCCAAGGGCGAACTGGTCAGCATCGGCATCCATTCCGTCGGCGCCATGCTGGGGGTTGACCTGAACTATTACCTTCTGCTTTCGGAGCCACCGACCCTATGAAATACGCTGCCATCACCGACCGCCTTGCCGACCTTGGCGGCGCCAAATGGGAGGTGCATCTGCGCGCCCGCGCCATGATTGCCGCCGGGGTCGAGATTTTGTCCTTCAGCATCGGCGAACCTGACGTGCCGCCGCCTGCGGAATTGCTGACCAAGGCAAGCGACGCCATGATGGCCGGGCGCTATACCTATTCCAACGGGCGCGGCGAGCCTGACCTTCTGGAGGCGCTGGCCGCCCGCTATGGTCAAAGGTCGGGCCGCAGCATTTCCAGCAATCAGGTCGTGTGCCTTCCCGGCACCCAGACATGCCTTTATGCCGTGATGCTGGCCCTGACCGGCCCCGAGGATGAGGTTCTGGTCGGCGATCCGATGTATGCGACCTATGAAGGGGTGATAGCCTCGACCGGGGCCAAGGTCGTGGCGGTGCCGTTGCGGGCCGAACATGGCTTTCGCATGCAGGCGCGCGATCTGAAAGCGCGCATCACGCCGAAAACCCGGGCGATCCTGTTGAATTCGCCGCACAATCCCACAGGCGCTGTGCTGACGCGCGACGAGATTGTGGCAATTGGCAAGATTGCCGTGGCCCATGACCTTTGGATCCTCAGCGACGAGGTTTATGAAGAGCTGATCTTCGACGGCGGCCCCTATGCTTCGCCCCTGGACGAGCCGTGGCTTGCGGACCGGACCGTGGCGATGTCCTCGATCTCGAAATCCCATGCCGCGCCGGGCTTTCGGTCGGGCTGGTGCATCGGTCCGACGGCCTTTGTCGAGCGGCTATTGCCCGTGGCCGAAACCATGCTGTTTGGCAACCAGCCCTTCATCGCCGACATGACGGCTTTGGCCGTCTCGCAGCCCTCTGCCGTGGCGCGGGGCATGGCCCAGCGTTACCTGCGCCGCGCCAAGCTGATCCACCGCCTGCTGGACGGCAATCATCTGCGGGTCCATGTGCCACAGGCCGGCATGTTCGCCTTGGTCGATGTGCGCGGAACCGGGCTGTCGGGCACCGAATTTGCCGGGCGCTTGCTGGACGAGGAACATGTGGCCGTTATGCCGGGCGAAAGCTTTGGCCAGACGCTGGCAGGATGGCTGCGGTTCAGCCTGACCCGCCCGGATGACGAGATCGAAGAAGGCTGCCGTCGCATGGCCGCCTTCGCAGCGCGGGTTTTGGTGGAGGAACAGGCATGAGAACGGTTGGCGAGCGGTTGGTCGAAGGGTTGCACGCCCGTGGCGTTTCGGTGGTCTTTGGCATCCCCGGCGTTCATACGGTCGAACTTTACCGGGGCCTGTCGGGCTCGGGGGTGCGGCATGTGACGGCGCGGCACGAACAGGGCTGCGCCTTCATGGCCGATGGCTATGCGCGGGTGTCGGGCAAACCGGGCGTGGCTTTTGTGATCACCGGGCCGGGCCTGACCAATGCGCTGACGGCCATGGCGCAGGCCCGGGCGGATTCCATCCCGATGCTGGTGATTTCCGGCGTCAATCGCCGGGCCGTGCAAGGGTTCGGCCTGGGCTTCCTGCATGAATTGCCCGAGCAAAGCGCCCTTGTCGCCAAGCTCTGCCCGTCGCGCCAGATCACCGAAGCGGCCGAGGTGGGTCCGGTGCTGGATTGGGCTTTTGATCTGCTGACCTCTGGTCGCCCCGGACCGGTTCACATCGAAGTGCCCACGGATGTGATGCCGATGCCCTGCGCGCCCTTGCCACAACCGGCCCCCATTGCGCCGCGCGCCGTGCCCCCAAAGCACACCCTTGCCGCCGCAGCAGAACAGCTGAACAGGGCACAGCGCGTCGTGATTCTGGCAGGTGGCGGCGCGCGTGGCTGCGACACGGTTCTGCGCGCGCTCGCCGAAAAGCTGGATGCGCCGGTGGTCGAAACCGTCAATGCGCGCGGAATGCTGCACGGCCATCCTTTGTGCGTGCCGGTCTCGCCTTGCGTCGATGCCGCCCGCGATCTGGTCGCCGGGGCCGATCAGGTGCTGGCCATCGGCACGGAATTCGGGCCGACGGAATATGACATGTATGCCGTTGCCCCCTATCCGGAACTGCCCACGATGATCCGCATCGACGTCTCGTTCGAACAACTGGCCCAGCGTCAGGCCGGGATCACCCTGCTGGGCGATGCCGGGGCCACGATGCAGGCCTTGCTGCCCCTGCTCACCCAACGCCGCACCGACGGGGCCGACCGCGCCGCCGCCGCAATCACCAACGCCCGCGCCGAATTGACGGCATTCAATCCGCATTATCCCGCCATGCTAGGCATGGTCGAGGCGATCCGCACCGCCCTGCCCCGCGCCATCCTGGTCGGTGACAGCACCCAACC
>JAYSWK010000252.1:0-4675 GCA_043718085.1 Rhodobacterales bacterium | reverse complement strand
AAAGCTGGCTCCGCTGGCCCGCAACGCGTCCAGCCGCTCTGGCCCAAGGCCGGTCAGCCAGGCAATCACCTGGTCCAGTTCAGCCTGCGTTCGCCCCTTCCTTTGGACCTTGGCCAGGTACAGGGGATAGACCTTGCCATAGGACATAACGGCAAATCGCTGGTTGGTGGCGTCGTCGCTTTTCATGCGGCAATGTTGGGCGGGATCTGGCCCGCTGGCAAGGGCAGACTGGCCCCAGGATGCACGGCCCCGGCTACATTTCTACCAATGGGTTAATTTTGGAAAACCAACCCATTGATTTTACGCCATTTCAAAAAGCGTCCAGATCTGGACACCTACCTGGCCACCGTGACCGAGCAATGCGCCCGCCCGGCCACATCGGCCGCCACCGAACCCAGCATCAGCCGCGACAACCCGCGCCTGTCGCCGGTGCCCATCACGATCTGATCGACCTGGTTCATGTCGGCATAACGCACGATCCCGCTGGCGGCTTCCCGGTCCAGCACAACCGCCGTGGCCGAAGGCTTCACCCCTTTCGCCGCCGCCACGGCCGAGGCCTTGTCCAAAATGGCCTGGGCATCGGCATCCGTCCAATGATGGATCATCGGCCCCCGCCCACCGCCATGGGCGACATTGACCACGCAAAGCGAAAGCTCGGCGCCGTATTTCTGCGCCATATCGACGGCAGCTTCCACGGCATGCATCGAATGTTCGGTCCCATCGACGGGGCAAAGAATCTTGGCTGTCATCGCAGTGTCCTCCTCGGTTTGCCGACAGATTTCCGGCATGACAGTAGCCTGAACCGATGCGGGCATCCCCGCCTTGACCTGCATCAATCCCGCAGCCTTTGATGGAACCAATCCGCCGATCACGGCCCCACGGGGTGATTTTTCTTGATTTTTCGCCGTTTTCGCCGCATATCCGGCGATGCGACGTTACTTCTTTCGATCCCTGTCACCGTGACCCGGGCCACAGCATTCGATTTCAAGCTGACAGCGCCGGGCCGCCGCAATCTCGCGGGCGGCGACAAGACAGGAGACTTCACGATGGCCAAGGGCACCGTGAAATGGTTCAATGAAACTAAGGGTTTCGGCTTTATTGCCCCGGAAGGCGGCAAGAAGGACGTGTTCGTGCACATCACCGCTCTGGAGCGGGCCGGTCTGCGCTCGTTGAAAGATGGCCAGCCGGTCACGTTCGACATTGAAGCGGGCCGTGATGGCCGCGAATCGGCAACCAATCTGGCGCTTGCCTGATTTCATCGCTGTAAAATGCCAATGGCGCGCCCTGCCTGGCGCGCCATTGGTCATTTTGGCCTTCCCAAGTGGCCCGCTACAGGAAACGCTTGTGCAGGGCGTGTTCAAATCCCACTTTCAGCGCGATGGGCGACAAGGGCGCGCGCAAGACCACAGGCGCGGTGCGATCCTGCGGAAACCGCGGTTCGTGGCATTCCGATGCGACAAGGATGATCGAAACCCGCTCTGCCACCTCGGCTGCCATGCGCAACGCATGCTGTGCCCCATGCAATCCGCCCACATTGGCGCTGTCGCAATCCACCACGAAAAGCGAATAGCCGGTCGGGTCATCGATCAGGTCCGACAGGGCGGAAAACAGCTCGGTCACCACATCGACCTGCGCCCCAAGGCTTGTCAGTCGCCGCTCCATCATGCCGGGTTCACGCTCCGAGGTCAGCAAAAGCACCCGAACAGCCTTGCCGACCGCAGTGGCGTCGTTCTGCTCAATCGATCTGATGATCTGCACTTTTTACACCTGCACTGGTCCTGCATCCGAATTTGCCCCGTCCTGATGTCCAAATTGCGGGGGAAATCGGGCGATATTGCCGCCACTTCCAGTGGACCCTTGCCTATCCTGCGTAAATCGCGATCAAATCACATCAGACCAATGGACGGGGGGGCCATGCCGGATTACGCCGCTTTGATCGACGCGCCGACCTGGGAGTTCATCCGCCGGACCGAGGCGTCCTACCCTCCGGACACTGCAACGCTGTCGATCGCCGATCAGCGTGCCATCTATGACCGGATGTGCCGGGTCTTTTTCCGCGGCTATCCGCCCGGTGTGACGGCGCGGGACGAGGTTCTGGCGGGCGTGCCCTGCCGCATCTATCCCGGCGCTCGGCCAACTGTCCTTTACTTGCACGGCGGCGGTTTGGTGGTGGGGGGCTTGCACAGCCATGACGATGTCTGCGCCGAGATCCGGGCTGAAACCGGTCTGACCGTGGTTGCCGCCGATTACCGGCTTTTGCCCGATCACCCGACCCCGGCCGGGCTGGAGGATACTTTGGCCGTGGCGCGCCACCTGGCCAAGGTGGGCCCGATCCTGCTTGCCGGCGACAGCACCGGGGGTTTTCTGGCCGCGACCGCCAGCCATGTCCTGCGGGGCGAGGCAGGGGTTCGCATCCTGGGCCAGGTGTTGATCTATCCCAGTTTGGGGGGGGATCCGGACAGCGGCAGCTACCTGACCCATGCCCATGCGCCCATGCTGACCCGCGACGATTTGCTGTATTACCGAAACCTCTATCTCGGCTCCGCCGCTCCAGGCTCGACGCTGGTCGTGCCGCTGAAAGATCACGACTTTACCGGCCTGCCGCCAACCGTGGCCATTGGCGCGGAATGCGACCCGCAATGTGACGACGGGGCCAGATACGCAGCCCTGATCCGCACCGCCGGTGGCCAGGCGCAGTTCTTTCTTGCCCAAGGTCTGCCCCATGGCTATCTGCGCGCTCGCACCATCGTGCCCCGCGCCGCCGCATCCTTCACCCAAATCATCGCCGCCATCGCCGCCCTTGCCCGGGGTGAGTGGCCCTATGGAGACGCATCATGAACCAGCACGCCAACCTGACCCATTGGGCCGAACGCACCGACATGGCCGCCGCCTTCCGCTGGGCGGTCAAGCTGAACCTGCACGAAGCGGTGGCCAACCACTTTTCGCTGGCCGTGAACCCCGAGGGGACGCGCTTTCTGATCAACCCCAACGGCCGCCATTTCGCCCGCATCACCGCCTCGTCCCTGGTCGAGATCGACGCCAACGACCCCCATACGATGGACCGCCCGGATGCGCCCGACCCGACCGCCTGGGGCCTGCACGGCGCGATCCACCGCGCCCTGCCCCATGCGCGCTGCGTGATGCATGTCCATTCCATGCACGCGACAATTCTGGCCTCTCTGGCCGACAGCACCCTGCCGCCCATCGACCAGAACTCCGCCATGTTCTTTGGCCGCCACGTCGTCGACGACCACTATGCCGGGATGGCCTTTGCCGATGAAGGGGCGCGCTGCGCCCAGATGCTGCGCGATCCGAAGGTCACCACGATGATCATGGGCAATCATGGCGTGTTGATCATCGGCCGCACCGTGGCCGAAACCTTCAACCGCCTGACCTATTTCGAACGCGCCGCCGAAACCTATATCCGCGCCCTGCAAACCGGCCGCCCGCTGCGCGTCCTGCAAGACGACGTGGCCGAAAAAACCGCCCAGGAATGGGAAACTTACCCTGGCTTTGCCGACCACCACCTCAGCGAAATCAAGGCCCTCTTGGATGAAGAAGGCGCGACCTACGCCTCTTGATCTTCATCCTGGCACAAATACTCTCGGGGGTCTTGGGGGGTGAGCCCCCCATTCAGCGCAGGAACGGCGCCGCCTTCATCGTGTCAGGCACCGCCACCCCCAACCGCGTCAGGATCGTCGGCGCCAAGGCCAGCTGGTCCAGCAATTCGTCGCGGCCCGGCCCCTCGCCCGCGCCGAAATAGTAAAGCGCGAAATCCCGCTGATCCTCGGTCGCCCCGCCATGATGGCCCCGTGCATCCTGGCCGTGGTCGGCGGTGACGATCACCTCATAGCCCGCCGCGCGCCACATCGGCAGGAAATTGGCCAGCGTCTCGTCCATGCGGTAACAGGCGTCATCCATCTCTTCGCAGTCGTGGTAAAATCGGTGCCCCAGACTGTCCAAAGTGCAGGTGTGCAGGATGCCATAGTCGATCCCCTTGACCAGGCACAGCCGGGTCAGCGTGGCAAGCAGATCCGCGTCCGCCGGTGTCATCTGGTTATAGCCGCTGTCCCCGGTCATCGTGTGGAACCGCCCATGCGTGATGGTCCCGCCCGGCTCGTCATATTCGATGTCCCGCACCATATCGAACGGATAGCGGTTGAAAAACTCGCTCCAGAACGAATGCGTGACCGCCCCGGTCTTCAACCCAGCGCCCGACGCCGCCGAAAACACATCGGGAAATTCCAGCCGCCGCCGCGTGTGATTGCCCCAGATGCCATGCACTTGCGGCGCAAGACCGGTGTGGATCGAGGCATAGCAGGTGCCGCTGGTCGATGGCAGAACCGCGCGCATCTTCCACACCTGCGCCTCGCCACTGGCCACCCAGCCCTCCAGATTGCCAAACAGCCGCCGCCAATTGGCATAAGGCACACCGTCAAGCAGGATCAGCAAAAGCCTGGCCATCTGTCCCTCCACATTCGTCCAGAGCACGATTTCTTGGTAGAGTTCGCAACGGAACCCTCGAAGGTTCCGTTGCGAAATTTGCGAAAATTCCGCCGCCTAGAGCGGTTCAAGTTCTTGTTGAAACATCAAGCATCAGAATTCAAACACTTTTGGTTTGAATTCTGATTCAACATGAACTTGAACCGCCCTAAAGTGTGTCGCGTTCAATTGA
>JAYSWK010000251.1:0-11890 GCA_043718085.1 Rhodobacterales bacterium | reverse complement strand
GGCGCGCATGTGATCTTTCCCACGCCAGCGGGTTATCGGGGGGACGGGGTGTTCGACAATCTGTGGAAGCTGATCGAGCACTGGAAGGTCAGCTATCTGGTGACGGTGCCCACCGCTTTGTCGGCCCTGATGCAACGCCCGGTCAATGGCAGGATCGACACATTGCGCGGGGCGTTTTCAGGATCATCCCCGCTGCCGATCGAGCTGTTCAACCGGTTCGAAAAGGCCACGGGCGTGCAGATCGTCGAAGGCTACGGGCTGACCGAATGCACCTGCCTCGTGTCCGTCAACCCGCCGGACGGTAACAAGAAAATCGGCTCTGTCGGCATTCCGTTCCCCCATACGAAGGTGCGCATCCTGGCCACGGATGGTGCGGGGGGGTGGCGCGACTGCGCCGTGGATGAGGGGGGCGAGATCTGCGTCAGCAATCCCGGCGTCTATGTCGGCCATACCTATACCGAAGCGGAAAAGAACCGAAACCTGTTTGCCGACGGGATCTATCTGCGCACCGGCGATCTGGGGCGGCTGGATGCAGAGGGCTATCTGTACATCACGGGCCGCGCCAAGGATCTGATCATCCGGGGCGGCCATAACATCGACCCCGCCCTGATCGAAGAGGCGATGATGGGCCATCCTTCGGTGGCCTTCGTGGGCGCCATCGGCCAGCCGGACGCCCATGCCGGCGAATTGCCCTGCGCCTACGTCGAACTGGTCCGGGGTGTCAGCGCCGATATCGACACGCTGCACGCCTTTGCCCGCGAACACATTGCCGAGCGGGCGGCAATTCCCAAGCACATCGAGATACTGCCAGAGCTGCCCAAGACGGCTGTGGGCAAGGTGCTGAAGCCCGACCTGCGGCGGCTGGCGATCAAGCGGGTTTTGGATGCCAGCCTGGCCGAAGCGGGGCTGGCAGCCGTGGTGCGCGACGTGGTCGAGGACAAGAAACGCGGCCTTGTCGCGCGCATCGCGGCGCAGGGTGCGGTTGACAAGACCCTGGCCGCCAATACTCTGGGCAAATTTTCCACAGCCTGGGAATGGGTGGAATAGGACCGCAGTTTTAGGTTGCCGATATTCTGTTTCTGGCCAAATCTGGTGCAAAGGAAGAAAGGTGCAGAAAAATGGGATTCATGCGTTGCGTGGCGTCGGGTGTGCTGGCGGCAATGGCGGTGACGCCAGCCTTTGCCCAACAGACTGACGTGCTTTACCAGCACAAAAGCTGGATGGTCGAGGGTGTCACCTTTGACGACGGCTCCTATGCCTGCCTGGCAGAGGTCAGCGAGCCGGGTGAGAGCTTTTCGATCTGGACCTTTCCGGATCAGACGATCCGGCTGCAATTCTTTTCGGACGAATGGGATTTTGGCGAAAGTGACACGGCCAACCTTGAGGTCGAGGTCGATCGCCGCTCGCCCTGGACACTGACGGGCGCCAACCTGACCCAGAACTCGGTTCTGTTTGATTTGCCGGATGCCGATGAAAGCGTGAATTTCGTGATCGAGGTCGCCAAGGGGTCAACGCTGTATCTGCGCACCGAAAGCGGCGAGGAAATTCGCAGCTATTCGCTGGCAGGTTCTTCGGCGTCGATCCAGTATCTGGTCGATTGCGGCAATGCCATTTCGGGCGACAGCAATCCGTTCAACTGATCACGACGTCTCGGTGTCGATCCAGATGGTCACCGGGCCGTCATTGACCAATGCCACCGCCATATCGGCCCCGAAGATGCCCTTGGCGACCGGGATCCCTTCGGCCGCGATACGGGTTGCGAAATAGTCGTAAAGCTGGTTGCCCGTGTCCGGCGGGGCGGCATGAGAAAAGCCGGGGCGATTGCCGCGCAGATCGGCCGCCAGGGTGAACTGGCTGACGACAAGGGCCGCACCGCCGATGTCGCGGACCGAAAGGTTCATCTTGCCCGCCGCATCCTTGAAGATGCGCAGCTTGGCGATCCTGGCGGCCAGCTTGTCGGCCTGCGGCTGTGCATCGCCCTGCATGGCGCAGATCAGGATCAGAAGGCCCGGCCCGATGTGGCCGGTGATTTGTCCGTCAACCGTGACCGACGCCTCGGTCACCAGTTGCAAGAGGGCCCTCACAACTCATGTGCCCAGGGTGGGTTGGCCCCGGGCCGCGAACAGGTCACGGCGGCAGCGCGGGTGCCAAGGGACAAGGCGGCGTCAAGTTCGGCATCCGTCAGGGCGGCAAGGCGCGCCTTGGTCAGGGCCCCGGCGCTGTGCAGCGCGGCCAGGACCCCGGCGTTGAACGTGTCGCCTGCGCCAACCGTATCGGCCACATCTATCGTCTGGGCGGCCACAAAACGGTCCTGGGTGGCCGTGATCGCGCGCGCGCCCTTGGCCCCCTCGGTGATGAACACGACGTTTGGGCCAGTGCCAAGGATCTTGCGGGCCGAGGCGAGCATGTCGCCGGGGCCCATGACCCAGGCCAGATCCTCGTCCGACAGCTTGACGATATCGGCGCGGGCGATCATCGCCTCGATCCGGGCGCGGTATGGCCCTTCCTTGCCGGCAATGAATCCCAGTCGGATGTTGGGGTCGATCATGGTGACGCGCGTGCCGCATTCGCGGGCCTGAAGGGCGGCATAGGTCGCAGCGGCGGGATCATTCACCAGGGATATGCCGCCAAAGAACAGGGTGCTGACCGTGGCGGGCAGGGTGGGCAGCTGGTCTTTTGACAGCATCAGCCCGGCCGTGTTCTCGTCGTAAAAGGCATAGCTTGCCTGGCCGTTCACCAATTTGACAAAGGCCACCGTGGTCGGGCGGTCCGAGCGGGCGCAGAACGAGGTATCGACCTTGGACGCCTCTAGCGACTGGATCAGGATTTCGCCCAGCATGTCATTGGAAAGGCCCGAGAAAAAGCCGGACGGCGCACCAAGGCGACCCAAAGCGATGGCGGTGTTCATCACGGCCCCGCCAGGATAGGGGGCAAAGCAGGCCTCGCCCTGCGTGCTGACGCGCGGCAACATGTCGATCAGCGCTTCGCCGCAACTCAGAATCATGTCCTTCCCCCCCCGTATTGCGTGACTTTATCCGCTTTGGCCGTGTTAGCGCAAACAGTTCAGGAGGTGAAGTAGGGGGTCAGGTTGGCCCGAATGCGGGCCAAAGGCGTTTCGCCGGTCTGATCGGGCACAAATCGCGAGCCGGTTATCGCCTCGCAGGCCTGAATATAGGTCTTTGACGTGGCCTCGATCATGTCGGCGGGAATTTCGGGGATCGGGTCCTTGTAAGGGTCGCAGCGCGCTGCAACCCAGGAGCGGATGACATCCTTGTCAAAGCTGGGCGGGCGGGTGCCGGCGGCGAAGGCCTGATCATAACCCGAGGCGATCCAGTAACGGCTGCTGTCGGGCGTATGGATCTCGTCGGCCAAAAGGATGTGGCCCTGCGGATCGGTTCCGAATTCGTATTTTGTGTCCACCAGGATCAAGCCGCGCCGGGCCGCCATGGCTTGGCCGCGGGCGAAAAGCGCCAGCGCCCTGGCCGAGACATCATCCCATTGCGTCTTGGTCAGAAGGCCAGAGGACAGGATCTGGTCCGGGGTCAGGGGTGCGTCATGGCCGCCGTCAAATTCCTTGGATGTGGGGGTGATGATCGGCTGGGGAAGGGCCTGATTGTCGCGCAAACCGTCGGGTAGGCTATGGCCATACATCTGGCGCAATCCCGCCTTGTACTGGGTCAGCACAGAAGTTGACGTGGTCCCTGCCAGATAGCCGCGCACGACAACCTCGACCGGCAGGATGGTCAGCCTTTTGCCAATCACCACATTGGGGTCGGGATAGGAAATCACATGGTTGGGGCAGATATCGGCCGTATTATCAAACCAGTAGCGGGCCATCTGGGTCAGGACCTGACCCTTCCACGGAATGGCGGCCAGGATGCGGTCGAAGGCGGAAATGCGGTCGGACGAAATCAGGATGCGCGTGCCGCCAGGTTCTGACGGTGTGGCTGGCAGGTCGTAGCAGTCGCGGACCTTTCCGAAATAGGGGTTGGGAAGCTCGGGGATGCGGGCGTGGGCGAGTATGCGCATGGGGCCTCCTGACATTGGCCGGGCTATGGCAGGGGGGGGAGGGGCTGTCAACCGGGGCAGGGGAGAGGCGGGGTGAACCCCGCCCTACTGGAACGCGCCGGGATCGTAGAGGTAATAGCCGTAAATGGCGGCCCCGGCCAGGATCAGCGCGCCAAGGACAGCGAAGGTGATCTTCCAGACCGACCAGGGGCGTTCGCCCTGCACCTCGCCCGTCTGGCCATTGACCAGGAAGCGATAGCTTTTGCCGCTGTATTTGTAGGCCGCCATCCATACCGGCAAGAGGATATGCTTGAAGGTCTCGGCATCATAATCGGTGTCAACATTGTCGACCCGCTGCACATCGCCGCCGATGTCCTGGCAGACATCGGAATAGATCACGGCATCCATCTTGGCATGGCCCTTTTGCTGACCATCCGCCAGCGCCTCGGTATAGCCTTCGGCCTGCAAACCGGCCAGATAATCAGGGCTGTAGGCGGTCAGGGCCGACAGGTCCCAGGGCTCCAGCCCCTCGCCAAGATTTCCAGGCAGCGAGGTCGAGGCGATGACCAGAACGTCATCAAAGCGCCGCGCAACGGTGCCCGACGCGGGATACCAGCGGGTCTTTTGCACCTGCTCTTGCCGTTGTTCCGAGCGGCCGTTCACATTCACGGTCACGGTGCGGGTTTCGTAATAATGTTCACCGCGCTGACCGCGATAGCGCGAGCGGGTATCGGCATCAAAGGTCCAATAGGGCACATAGACGCCGTCCATCTTGCGCCCGGCACGGGTAAACTCCAGCAGGCTGTTTGGCGCGAACCAAAGCGCGCCAAGCCAGGAGATCAGGTTCTTGCGGGCCTGACCCTCGTCCAGTTGGAAGGGGATCAGGGCCTGTGGTTTGATGTGGCGATGCGCGCCGCTGTCGACCACCAGAGGCGAGGCGCAGAACGGGCATTGGGTGGCGTGATTGGCACCCTGAAACTCGACCACCGCGCCGCAATTGCTGCACGAGGTCGAGCGGACCTCTTCCGAGGCCGCGTCGGGCAGGTCATCGCGCAAGCCGCGCGCCAGATCATGTTCCTGCAAGGTCCTGGTTGTGCTGGCCCAGGGTCCGGCCTCGGTGCTGATGCGCTGCTCATGGCCACAATGGTCGCATTTCAGCACCGATTGGCCGGGGGCAAAGCGAAGCTCTGCCCCGCATTGTTCGCAGGGATAGCGGTGCTCCTGGGCAATTCCGGCCATGGGTTACTGACCGGGCGGCGGGGGCGGCGGCGGTGGGACCATGGTGAACAGACGGGCAAGATCGGTCTCGAACGCGGGTTTCCAGGCGTCCTGGCCTGCGGTCCAGACCTGGGTTGTGCGGGTCAGGGTGCCAGCGGCGGCCATGGCGGTCAGATCGGCCTCGGAAAAGGGGCCTTTGGAGATGCCGTTTTCCGCCAGATGCCAGCTTCGGGCGGCGGGCGGCGGCGGGGGTGGTGCCGCACCCGCACCGGCAACCGTGCCCCACGGGCCGGCCTGCGCCCCCATGCCAAAGCCCATGCCGGCCCCCATGGCCGCCCCCATCGTGGCCCCAATGGCAGAGCCGGGCTGCGCCAGCCCTTCGGCGGCGTTGAACTGCATGTATTTGTTCAAATCCCCCGCGATGCCCACCGAGGTGCGCTTGTCGAGCACCTTTTCAACCTCTTCGGGCAGCGAAACATTCTCGATATAGAACTCGGGCAGGGCCAGGCCATAGGCGGCGATCTGGGGGGCGATGGCGGTATTGACCAGTTTGGCCAGATCCATCGTGTTGGCGGCCATGTCCAGCACCGGGATGCCCGACTTGGCCAGGACCTGGGACATCTGCTGCAGGATGATATTGCGGATCTGGTTGGTGATCTCGTCCGAGGTGAACTCGCCATCGGTCCCGACGATTTCCCGCAGGAACACGGCCGGGTCGCTGACACGCATGGAATAGGTGCCAAAGGCGCGGATGCGCACCGGGCCAAACTCGGGGTCGCGGCACATGATCGGGTTCTGTGTGCCCCATTTCAGGTCGTTGAAGCGGGTCGTGTTGACGAAATAGATCTCGCATTTGAAGGGCGAGGAGAAGCCGTGATCCCAATGCTGCAGGGTCGTCATGATCGGCATGTTGTTGGTCTGCAATTCGTAAAGACCGGGGCCGAACACGTCGGCCAACTGGCCTTCGTTCACAAAGACGGCCGCCTGGCCTTCGCGCACCGTCAGTTTGGCGCCGTATTTGATTGCATTGTCATGACGTTCGAACCGCCAGACCATCGTGTCACGCGTGTCATCGAGCCAGGAAATGACATCAATGAATTCGCCTTTGAGGAAACCGAAAACCATGGGTTACTCCTTTACCGCAGAACGCGGTCAACTTTCGCCGCCGATCAGGCGGCTTGCAAGGGATTGGACGATGGGGCGGGCCTCGGCTTCGGTCATGCCGGGGCGGAGGGCGGGATTGTAAAGAAGGCGCAGCATCAGCTCGTCCTGGCGGGTCAGGAAGGCGAATTCCTCGTCATCGTTGAAGATCGAGGGGCGGGCGGCGTTGCTGTCGTTGGGCAGGCCCATGGACTGGGCAAGCTCTTCATGGATGCAGGCCAGACGCATGAGGTCGGCATGTTCGGACGGGATCACCACAACGGCTGTGGTATAGGTTGACCTGGTCGTGTCGCTTTGGGTCAGGACCTGGCAATAGGTGTTGCGGTCCATCCGGGTCACAGCGGCAAGCTGGTCGGCTGTGACGTCACTTAGCTCGCGGGCCAGGGTCGGCCCCAGGTCGGCGCGTTCGTCAACCGACGCTATGTGGATGAAGTAATTGGGGTTCTTGGTGACAAGACTGATCGGATGCCCGGTCAGTTGCGACAGACGCGTCAGGAACGAGGTGATCCGGGCCGTATCGGTGGCGCGTTTGGCAGGGGCCACCGAAGGGCCGAACTGCAGCGAGACGCGAATGGGCTTGGCCCAGCGTGTCAGCGGGGTCGGGCTTTCGTTGGGCCGTGTGGCATAGAGCGCGCGATCATATTCCTGATAAAGGGCGATGCGCAGGAAGTTCTCGGTCAGATTGCGGTCGGTAAAGGGCGCATCATCGCCACCGCCATCGGTGCGCAAGAGGTCCTGGGACAAGAGCGTTGCCTGAACCTGGGCATAGTAGCTGCGCAAATCGGCACTGGCGGCAGTTTCGGGCGGGGATGGTTCAGCACCCGCTTGCGGCAGGGGGGCAGGCGCGGGCACGGCAGTCGCGCAGGCCGCCAGCAGCAAGGCGGCCGCCAGGGCCAGATAATCGCGCGATGACATGCCAAGCGTCCCCTTCGCCATCAGCCGTTCAATGCGCCCCCTGTAGCCGCGCCCAACCCGGTGCGGGAGGCGCGGGCCGCAGACAGCGTTTCGCCCAGCGCGTCCTGCATCTTGGCCAGTTCGACCTCGGCCGCGGCACGGCGGACTTTGCCCTCATCGGCGATGGCCAGGCTTTCCTGGATCGTGTCGATCAGGGTCTGGTTGGCCAGTTGCACCGATTGGATGTCAAAGACGCCACGCTCCATCTCGGTGCGGACGATCCTGTTGGTTTCCTGCAGGTTCTTTGCGTTTTCGGTCAGAAGCTGGTTGGTCAGGTCGTTGGCATCCTTGATCGCCTCGGCCGCCTCTTTGCTGCGCTGGATCGTCACGGCCTGGGCCAACTGGGTTTCCCACAGGGGCACGGTGTTCATCAGGGTCGAGTTGATCTTGCCGACCAGCGACTTGTCATTTTCCTGCACAAGCCGGATCGAGGGCAGCGATTGCATCGTCACCTGGCGCGTCAGTTGCAGATCATAGACCCGGCGTTCCAGATCATCGCGGGCCGAGCGCATGTCGCGCAATTCCTGCGCTTTCTTCAACTGGTCCGTCTCGGGTGCTGCTTTCACCTCGGCCTCTTTGGCCGGGATCGTGGCGCCGTCCAGTTCTTTCAGCTTGGCCTGACCTGCCGCGATGTACAGGCCCAATTCGTCATAGAAGGTCAGCGTTTTGGCATAAAGGATGTCCAGCGCCTTGATGTCCTTCAAAAGCACGGTTTCGTGCATGAGAAGGTTTTCGGTGATACGGTCAATCTGGGTCTGGACCTGTTCATAACGCGCGATGAACTGTGCCAAGGGTGCGGCGGCCCCTGTCAGCCTTTCCCACCACGACCGTTCGCGGTTCACATCCAGCTCTTCGCCGGAAAAGCCGCGGATGGTCGAGACGATCTCTGTCAGCGCGCTGCCCGCGGGGCCTACATCCTTGTTCTTCACCCCAGCCAGCATTTCCTGGCTGATCACCTGCAATTCGGATTGCGAGGCGGCCCCGAAGGAGATGATCGACTGGGTATTGGACATGTCAAGCTCGGCCATCCGTTTGCGGATCGCATCGGCCTGGGCGGGGGCGGCGGTTTCCAGCGGCACCACGGCCGTGCCGGGTTCGGGCAAAATGGCGGCGGTGACTTTCTCGACCTCGGAAAGGACAGAAGCGGCTTGGTCGCGGACGGTGTCTGTCATGGGGTTCACTCACTTTAGATGGCCATGGGGCCGGTTTGCTGGATCTGGGGTGGCGGGGAAACGCGTTAAAGGGGCTTGGGTCTATCCTTCGAATTTCAGGCGTTCGCGCAGGACCTGAATTTCGACATCCAGATCGGTATGGTTGTCCGTCAGCAGGGCTTTGGTGCGGGTCGCGAAATTGGTCTCAAGATCGCCGAGCAAGGCTTCGTAGTCGCTGCGCGCGGTTTGGGAGTGGCCGCGCACATAGACATCGGCGAATTTCGCCGTCGCATCGCGTGCCCCCATCAAATAGACCGACAGATATTTCCGCGCCGCCGTCAGATCGCCGGGATCGGATTCGATCGTGCGGAACAGGCCGCGGGCAATGGTGGCAAACCGCTCGACCCGCGCTTCCAGCTGGCGGTCATCGGCGCGCAGGATCGCGTCTTTCATACCGGCAAGATATTGCTCGGCCTCGTCCACCGCGCGGGCCACGCGGTCGGTTTGGAACGGGTCGATCCCGGTCATGCCCTTGGAGCGCATCGGATCCAGGCCAAAGGCGAAAAGGTGCAGGAAAGCGCCCAGAAGGCCAAAGAGATAGGGGTAAAGCAGGCCAGTCTGCCATTCCATCGCGCCAAGCATCAGCCCGGCACCCGTCAGGCAGGCGGCGAACAGCTTGCGCGGAATGGCCGGGCGGCGGGCAACCTTGCGGGCGTTATAGGCGGCATGGGCGCGGATGCCGTCGCGGGTCAGCCAGGCCGCCAAAAGCAACAAGGCGGCCGTGCCAAGACCCACGAACAGACCGTTGGGATCGCCGCGAAATGCCTTGAATATAAAGAGAAAAGGCAAGGCGAACAGAAGACCGGACTTGAAACCCGCAGGCGCGGAGGCGGGGTCGGGTTCGGCCACGGGAAAGCCCGGCGGGTTCTTGTCACCGTCGGGGCTGGGACTGTATTTGCCGCCATAACGCTGGGCCATCAGATGCCCCCACCAAAGGCCACATAGACCGACAGGGCCACAAGCAGCCAGAATGACAGCGACTGAAGGGCCTTGGCCGACATGAACAACACCTCGCAACACGGCTTTGGCCCGGACTATATGCGAGGCAGGGCCGCCATGGCCAGTGCTGGCGGCAGGGAAATCGGCTGATTATTCCCCGCCGCTTGGGCGACGGCCGGTCCTTGAAGAATTGGGCTTGGAGACAGGCTTGCCGGGCTTGGGTGCAGGGGCGACGGGCTGGGTTGCCTTTTGCCAGGATTTCGACAGCTGTTTCAGCCCCTCGCCGGGTTTGAGCGGCGCTGCGGCATTGCGGCTGGCGGCGGTTTTCGGCGGCGCCTTGGGCTTGGCATTGGGCTTGGCCGTGCTGTGATGGGTCACCTTGGCCGCAGGGCGCGGGCGGGCCGGTTTGCCCTCGTCATCGGTCTGGCCCTTGGCGCCAAGCTGTTCGCGCAGGATCTTGGCCTTGACCTCTTCGACCTGACCGGGCGTCAGATCGCCCAGACGAAACGGGCCATAGCTGACCCGGATGAGCCGGTTCACCGTCAGGCTGATCGCGGACATGGCGCGGCGGATTTCGCGGTTCTTGCCCTCGCGGATGCCGATGGTCAGCCAGGCATTGGCGCCCTGGATGCGGTCCAGCACGACCGACATGGGCTGAAACGTCTCGCCCTCGACCACGATGCCGCGGCGCAGCGGCTCAAGATCGGGGTCGGTCGGATTGCCGTTCACCCGGACGCGGTATTTGCGCAACCAGCCGGTCGAGGGCAGTTCCAGGCGACGCTTAAGCTCGCCGTCATTGGTCAACAGCAAAAGCCCCTCGGAGTTCAGATCAAGCCGGCCAATCGACATGACGCGCGGCATGTCGGGCGGCAGGTTGTCAAACACCGTCTCGCGGCCCTTTTCGTCGGAATTCGAGGTCACAAGCCCGTCGGGTTTGTAGTAAAGCCACAGCCGGGCCGGTTCGGGCTCGGCCACGGGGCGGCCCGAAACCACGATCTTGTCGCTGGGTTTGACGTTCAGGGCGGGCGAGGTGATGACCTTGCCATTGACCGAAACCTCGCCAACCTCGATCAGCCGCTCGGCTTCGCGCCGGGAGGCAACACCCGCGCGGGACAGGACCTTGGCGATCCGCTCGCCCTCATGGAGCTTGGCGGTTGTTTTGGGCTTGGGTTTTTCGGCCATTGTGGTCATCCTTGGCGCGAGGTGGCCAACCCCGGGGGTTTTCCACCCCCGGAACCCCCGGAGAGTATTTGAGCCAAGGTGAAAGGGCAATCGCATGTTCCGGTCTTTCATGGAATTGGCCCTGCAAGAGGCGCGGGCCGCAGGTGCCCGCGGCGAGGTGCCGGTGGGGGCCGTGATTGTGCTGGATGGCCGGGTGCTGGCGCGCGAGGGCAACCGGGTGCGCGAACTGGTCGATCCGACCGCCCATGCCGAAATGCTGGCGATACGGGCCGCCTGCCGGGTGCTGGGGTCCGAACGGCTTGGCGGGGCCGAGCTTTATGTGACGCTGGAGCCTTGCCCGTCCTGTGCCGGTGCCATCTCGGCCGCCCGGATCGCCCGGCTTTACTATGGCGCGCAGGACCCGAAATCCGGGGGCGTGGCCGTGGGTGCCAGGGTCTTTTCGCATCCCCAGTGCCACCATGTGCCCGAAGTCTATGACGCAATCGCCGCGGCGGAGGCGGAGGCATTGCTGAAGGATTTCTTCGAAGCCAGGCGATAGCGGCGCTGATCAAGCCGCCCGGACGGGTTTTGCGCAACCGAGCATCGCGGCCAATGACATCAGCCCTCACCTGATATTAAGCATCACCCAGTGGTGGCCTGAAAAGTAATGTGACCGATACAATTTCTTGCTTGGAATTTCGGGAAAGTGGTGTATGCAGTCCCCACCAATGTCAACCAGGAGGGCGTATCATGACTGCATATGTGTTCTGCCCCAGGGGCAATGGAGCCGGATCGCTTGTGGCCGCCTATCGTCTGGCAGCCTGACCAGGATGATCCCCGCCTGACCTGACGGTCCGGCTTCTTTCAACCATCAACGCCATGGCACGCTTCGTGGATCCTTGCCGCGCAATACCGCGTCTGCCTGCCGCATTTCCAACCCATAAAGGGAACCAGTCGGGCCATACCTGCTGGTCGAGTGACCAAATGACGTCTGATCTGTTCGCAGAAAAACTGCGGCCCGTTGAGGATTTGCACGCTTTGCTGCATCGTCACGGGCTGATGCGCACGCTGTTGGCGCTGCCCGTGGCGCTGCTGAAACCGCGCAAGGTGCGGCATCTGCGCGACCATGGGCTGTCGCCGCATCTGTTGCGCGACATCGGCATCGTGCCGGACCTAGGCCCAAGGCCGCATTCGGAGATGCGCTGATGCCGGGCGGCGGGTTGCCACGCTGCCGGTCC
>JAYSWK010000026.1:0-6263 GCA_043718085.1 Rhodobacterales bacterium | reverse complement strand
CGAGCCCCGTCCACCGCGCCAGCAGCCCAAGCCCGCCCCGAACGTGGAACTCTTGGCTTGCGCCAAGTGTTTTGCCCGCAAGGGCTGTGACATATCGCGCGGTGGTAGCTCAGTTGGTTAGAGTACCGGCCTGTCACGCCGGGGGTCGCGGGTTCGAGCCCCGTCCACCGCGCCAGTCCCACGGCACCTGCTGCTTTTTCATTGGACTTCCAGATCGTTTGGCCAAATTCCTTTGAAGGAATTTGCAAATCTTTTCGAAAAGATTTGACCGCGCATGACGCAGGGTCACAGTGCCATGCGGTACCGGATATGGCCGTCGTCGGGGGTGAAGCTGTCGTAAAGCCGCCGGGCTGTCGTGTTGCGGGCGTCGGTGTTCCAATAAAGTCGGTGCCAGCCCTTGCTGCGCGCAAGCGAAATCAGATCCTCGATAAGGGAGCGACCCAGGCCTTGGCCGCGGGCGGCGGGGTCAACGAAGAGGTCCTCAAGATAGCAGTCATCGCCCAGGACCCAGGTTGAGGGGTGGTGTTGATGGATGGCAAAGCCCAACACCTGGCCGCCGACCTCGGCCAGTCGCATCTTCATGGGACAGGCGGGGTCCATGAGCCGTGCCCAGGTTGCTTCGTTCACGGGCCCAGGCAGGCTTGTGCCATAGTAATGCAGGAATCCCTGCCAGAGCCGGTCCCACCCAGCGCGGTCGCCGAGTGTGGCGTCGCGGATGATCATGCCAGCTTGGCCAGGATGCGCGCCCAGCTTCGGATGCCTTTGTGGAAGCATTCCAGGTCGTATTTCTCGTTCGGCGAATGTATCTGGTCATCGTCACGGCCAAAACCGATCAGCATGGCATCCATGCCAAGATAGGTCTTGAAATAGCCGGCAATCGGGATCGAGCCGCCGCAGCCGATATAGGCAGCGGGCACTTGCCATTCATCGGTCAGGGCCTGGCGGGCAGCTTCAAAGGCGGGGGCGGCGATCGACATGACACTGGCGGGTGAGTTGCCATGGGCTTTCCATTCCACGCGGCAATCCGCTGGAAGCTGCGCCTCGACCCAAGCGCGGAAATGCTGGCGGAGGGCAAACGGGTCCTGATCGCCCACAAGGCGGAACGATACTTTGGCATGCGCCTCGGCAGGCAATACGGTCTTGAACCCATCGCCGGTATAACCGCCCCAAATCCCGTTGATTTCGGCCGTGGGGCGGGACCAGAGCATTTCAAGCGGCGTGCGGTCTTGTTCGCCCGCAGGCACGGAAAGGCCGACATCACCCAGAAACCTGGCATGATCAAAAGACAACGATTGCCATTGCTGCCGGATGGCATCGGGCGGTTCGGTAACGCCGTCGTAGAAATGCGGAACAGTGACGCGGCCCTTGGCATCGGTCATGTTGCCGAGGATTTTTGCCAGAATGCGGATCGGGTTCGCCGCAGCACCGCCATAGCCGCCCGAATGTAGGTCCTTTTTGGCGGCGTGGATGGTCAATTCCTCGCCCAGAAGGCCGCGCAGCATTGTGGTGATGGCGGGGGTCTTTTCATCGAACAGTCCGGTATCGCAAATCAGGGCGAAATCGGCGGTCAATTCCCTGGCGTTGTCCTGCATGAAGGGGATCAGGGACGGCGAACCAGACTCCTCCTCGCCTTCCAGAAAGATCGTCAGACGTCCGGGCAACGTACCATGCACATCCTTCCAGGCCCGGCAGGCCTCGACAAAGGTCATGAGTTGCCCCTTGTCGTCCGATGCACCACGGGCGCGGATCACCCGACCTTTCGGTCCGTCCTGGATTTCGGGGTCAAAGGGATCGCGGTGCCAAAGGTTCAGGGGATCGACGGGCTGCACGTCGTAATGGCCGTAAAACAGAAGATGTGCCTGCCCCGTTCCGCCATGCGCCACGACCATGGGGTGGCCAGGCGTGGGGCGGGACGAGGCATCAAAGCCCAGCGATTGCAATTCAGCCACCATCCAGTCGGCAGCCTTGGCGCAATCGGCCTTGTAGGCGGGATCGGTCGAAATCGACGGAATGCGCAACAGGTCCATCAGCCGCGTCAAAGCCTGTGGCAAGGTGGCGTCGATATGCGACAGAACGGCGTCGATGGACATGGGATGCTCCTGTTTGTGGTCAGCAATTCCAAGCCTAGCAGGCGCAGAGGGACTGTCCAGTGTGCAAAGCTTGCGCTAGAAGCGCCGAAACGGTGGAGTCTGATGATGCGCTTTGTTATGGGAATTGGCTTGGGCTTGGGTTTGGCCACGGCGGCGGTCGCGGGCGATGTGCCAGACGAGGTCAAGGTCCTGAAGGGCCAACAAGTGGTGCTGCATGTCTATCCCTTTTTGACGGATGAGGATTTGCAGGTGCTGCGCCTGGTTCAGACCAACAAACAGGCGTTGCAGCTTTTCCTGACCAGTTCCGGTGGCTACAGCGCCATCGCGGTCGCACCCGACGAGGGGTTTGTGCGGTCGGGAAGCCTTGCCCCGTCGGCAATAGCAATCGGCGATTTTGCGGATGCCACAGCGGCCGCCGAAGCCACGCTGGCGGGCTGCGAAGCCAAGCGCAAGGGCGGCGAGGCTTGCGTTGTCGTGCTGGAAATCGGCCCGGCGCCTTAGGTCCACCAGCGCCTTAGGTCCACCAGCGCCGCAAGTCCAGCTGAGTCGGACTTTGGTCCCTTGCCGGACCAGCGGCAAAATGCCCAATGTCATAGGGGCGCCTGTTGATGCATATCAAGGTGCTGGATCGCAGGCGCCTTGTGACGGCCTGCGTTTCTTGGAGAAGTCGGATGACCTTTGACACCGCGCTTGATGCCGCATTGCAGCGGCTGCATGATGAAGGGCGTTATCGCCATTTCATCGATGTCGAACGGCAGAATGGTCAGTTCCCCAAGGCAATCTGGCACCGTCCCGATGGCACGTCGCGAGACATCACCATCTGGTGCGGCAATGACTATCTGGGCATGGGCCAGAACCCGGTTGTGCTGCAGGCCATGCAGGCGGCGCTGGATGCTGTGGGTGCGGGCTCGGGCGGCACGCGCAATATCTCGGGCACGACGGTCTATCACAAAAGGCTGGAGGCCGAGCTTGCCGATCTGCATGGCAAAGGAGCGGCGCTGGTCTTTACCTCGGCCTATGTTGCCAATGACGCGACGCTGTCGACCCTGCCCAAGCTGTTCCCCGGCCTGATCATTTATTCGGATGCCTTGAACCATGCCTCGATGATCGAAGGTGTCAGGCGCAATGGTGGGGCCAAGCGCATTTTCCGGCACAATGATCTGGACCATCTGCGCGAACTTCTGGCGGGTGATGATCCGGCGGTCCCCAAGCTGATCGCCTTTGAATCGATCTATTCGATGGACGGCGATTTCGCGCCGATCAAGGCGATTTGCGATCTGGCGCAGGAATTTGGTGCCCTGACTTATATCGACGAGGTTCATGCGGTGGGCATGTATGGGCCGCGCGGGGCAGGGGTGGCCGAGCGCGATGGCCAGATGCACCGCATCGACATCATCAATGGCACATTGGCCAAGGCATACGGCGTCTTTGGCGGCTATATCGCGGCCTCGGCCAGGATGGTCGATGCGATCCGGTCCTATGCGCCGGGATTCATCTTTACCACCTCGCTGCCGCCTGCGGTGGCTGCGGGGGCCGCGGCATCGGTGCGGCTTCTGAAGGCGGCGCAATCCTTGCGCGACGCCCAGCAGACCAATGCGCGCATCCTGAAGATGCGGCTCAAGGGGCTGGGCCTGCCAATTGTCGATCATGGCTCGCATATCGTGCCGGTGCATGTCGGCGACCCGGTCCACTGCAAGATGCTGTCGGACATGCTGCTGGACGCGTTCGGCATCTATGCCCAGCCGATCAATTTCCCCACGGTTCCGCGCGGCACCGAGCGGCTGCGTTTCACCCCCTCGCCGGTGCATTCGGCCGCCCAGATCGACGAGTTGGTCAAAGCGATGGACGCGCTTTGGCGGCACTGTGCGCTGAATCGTGCTGAGGCATCGGCTTAAGCAATCCTGGATATGCAAAACCGCTTGCCCTATGTTAGCGTTTGCGGAATACGAACCCAAATGAGTCGCCTTCTGCGGGCGGCCGGACTTGAACGGGACAAGCATGGGGCAGTGCGCATGATCGGGCGGTGGTACCGCACACCGACGCCGGAGGTCGACAAGCCGAAAGGCTTTGACGACTACGACATGCGTCTGGGTGATCTGATGCGCGGCGAACGCGCCACGCTGGGCAAATCCCTACTGGATGTGCAGCGCGACCTTCGGATCAAGGCCAGCTATATCGCCGCAATCGAAAACGCCGATGTGACGGCGTTCGAGACCCAGGGCTTTATCGCGGGCTACGTGCGGTCCTATGCGCGCTATCTGGGCATGGAACCGGACGAGACCTTTGCCCGCTTTTGCCGCGAGGCGAATTTCGAAGTGGCCCATGGCATGTCGGCTGCGGCCTCGACCGCCTCGATGGCGGCGGCGCGCAGCCGGGCCTTGTCGGCGGAAAACCGCGATCCCTTTGTCCATGCAAGCTTCATCCCGCGGGCCGAGAACATGTTTGCCCATGTCCAGCCGGGGGCCATCGGATCCCTGGCGGTTCTGGCCGCGCTGACCCTGGGCCTGGGGTATGGCGGCTGGTCGGTGTTGCAGGAAGTGCAGCGCGTGCAACTGGCCCCGGTCAACGAGGCCCCCGCCGTGGTGGCCGAGATCGACCCCCTGGGCAATGTGGCAGGCGAGGCGCCTTTGGTGCGGTCCGCCCCGGCCCAGCCCGATCAGGTGGCTGTTGCCGAGGCCGGGGCCGAGCGCGCCTATCGCCCCGAGGCCCTGTCAGTGCCAGTCCTGACCTTCCGGGACGGGCCGATCGCGGCGATCAATCCGAATGCCACCGCCCCCGGCGATGCTGTGGATGCGACCGCGATCGAGCAGGCCGTGGCATCGGCTGTCACCGATGTATCGTCGGTGCAGGTCGTCGCGGCCAATGCGCCCGGGGTCGAGGTTGTGGCGGTTTGTCCGGCCTGGGTGCGGGTTTCGGCGGCGGACGGCACGGTTCTGTTCGAAAAGATCCTGGATGCAGGCGAGCATTATGCGGTGCCGGCCCTGCAGCAGGCCCCGGTTCTGCGGTCGGGCAATTCGGGGTCGATCTATTTCTCTGTCAATGGGGCGACTTATGGGCCGGCGGCACCGGGGGCACAGGTGGTCAAGAATGTTTCGCTGGATGCGGCCTCGCTGACGCAATCCTATGCTGCGGCGGACATTGCGCTGGACCGCGAAGTGAATGTGGCCGATGCCTCGGGCGCGGCCCCGGTCAACTGCCCTTGACCTTGGTGAAACGCGGGATGTCCAAGTTTTGGACATCGTGTTTTCCCGTGTGTTCCCAATGGGTTGCTGATTTTTGTTAACCAAATTGAAAGGATTGCGACGGGTGTTTTCCACGCAATTGGTTGCCGTTACTGTCCTGCTGGCCTATCTAAGAGCAAAGCAAAGGACCAAGGCCCCATGACCCACAATCCGATCCGCCCCTGGCGCAATATCGAGCGGCGTGTGTCGCGGCAGATCCGTGTCGGCAAGGTTCTGGTCGGTGGCGATGCGCCGATTTCGGTGCAGACCATGACCAACACAATCACCTCGGACGTGGCGGCGACGTTGGAGCAGATCCAGCGCTGCGCCGTGGCCGGTGCGGATATCGTGCGCGTCTCGACCCCGGATGAGGCCAGCACGCGCGCCCTGCGCGAGATTGTCGCCGAAAGTCCGGTGCCCATCGTGGCCGATATCCATTTCCACTACAAACGCGCCATCGAAGCGGCCGAGGCGGGGGCGGCTTGTCTGCGCATCAACCCGGGCAATATCGGTGACGCCAAAAGGGTGCGCGACGTCGTGCAGGCGGCCAAGGATCATGGCTGCTCGATCCGCATTGGCGTCAATGCAGGCTCGCTGGAAAGGCATCTGTTGGAAAAATACGGCGAGCCTTGCCCGGATGCGATGGTGGAAAGCGGGCTGGATCATATCCGTTTGCTGGAGGACAACGATTTTCGCGACTACAAGATTTCGGTGAAGGCGTCGGATGTCTTCATGGCCGCCGCCGCCTATCAGCAACTTGCCATGGCCACTGATGCCCCCATCCACCTTGGCATCACCGAGGCGGGTGGTCTGGTGTCGGGCACGGTCAAATCCGCCATCGGTCTGGGCAATCTGTTGTGGATGGGCATTGGCGACACGATCCGGGTCAGCCTGAGTGCCGACCCGGTGGAAGAGGTCAAGGTCGGTTTCGAGATCCTGAAATCCCTGGGAC
>JAYSWK010000250.1:0-11901 GCA_043718085.1 Rhodobacterales bacterium | reverse complement strand
GCGGACCTCTGGCGAGTAACGATTTGCCATTTTGCTTTTTGTCATAACCATCATCCTTAGTTAAGTTGATGATCTCCGGAAAACCCGGGGCGATTCAGTCCAAGATTTCGGCATTCAGCGGGTAGTTTTGCGACAGCAGGTCGAGGCTTTTCGGAATATCGGGTGACAGCGCCAGCCGGGCCTCGGCCAGCCAAACGGCGTGAAGGTGCGACCGCACCAGTGCCTCATTCGAGATGTCCAGTTCGGGCGGGCGCACTTGGCCCGCCACCATGTCGGCGCAGCGGTTGAAGAAATATTGGTCGTGCGGGCTTTGCGCCGCGCAATAGGTCACGATCAGGGCCGATTGCCCCGAACGCCCGGCACGGCCAGCCCGCTGGGCATAGTTCGCGGGCGTGGGGGGCACGTTGCGCAGATAGACGGCATTCAGGGCGGAAATGTCGACCCCAAGCTCCATGGTTGGGGAGCAGAACAGGGCTGGCAGGACACTCGTGGGTTCAGGTGCGTCACGCAATTCGGCGACGTGTGCGTCGATATTCTGCCGGTCCTCATCCTCATAGCGGAACCGCCATTCCCGCCATTCCCGCTGATCTTGGCGAACCTGCGCAGTGTGTTCCCGGCCTTCGAGGCCGAAATAGGAACTTTGGCCTTTGGCGAGGTCCGCGGAAATGGCCGTGTAGAGGGTGTGGAAATACGGGTTCCCTTGGGCCTCAGGATTGCCCAAGGCTACGCCGGGAAACAACCGGATTGCCGATGGGATCAGCCGCCACCCGGGCCTGTCCTGATAGGTGCCGACCGGGCGGATCAGACCTTCTGCCGCGAGCTTGGCCAGCACGCCTTCCATGAAGACCATGTAGTCGTCCATCTTTAGCTTTTCGCCCAGAACGGACTTCTTGTTGATAACCCGAGCCAAGCGCGACCGCGCGCCGCCCCGTATCAAGGTCTGCTCGTCAGCCAGGCGGGTATCTTTTTTTGATGGCGGGTCCCGCATGAAGGCGGTGAAGGATTTGGCATTTTCACGGGACTCCATCGCCCAGGGCTCGCGCAGAAGGGAGCGTGAGGTTGGAGCAATCGTTTCTTCCAAGATAGTTGGGTCGAGAGATTCCGTGTCGATCGCCAATCCTTCAAGAAAGGCATCCAGAATGTGCCGCAAGACAGTCTCGCGGCGGGCCGGGTCAAGCCTACCCAACGCCACACTTGCGCTGTCGGTCAGTGGCCCAATGGCGGCAATTTCCGACAGGCCGACATAATCGACGCGGATCAGTTTCAACACCGAAAGGCTGGGATTGGTGAACCGCCAGCCGCGCCTAAGATCGGTCCAGACCCGATGGGCCAAAACCTTGGTCAGAACGGTTTCGGCCTTTTTTCGCTGCACCGTTGCTTCATCCGGCTTTGAGTTGGGGCATGACAGCGGCAAGGGAAATCGTGTCATCGGTCGCCCGGCGGAGGCTTTCATCAATGATCGCATCGGGCTGGATCGTCGTTCCAAAAAGCCGCGAGGCGACAGAAGCCACGGTAGCTTTCCGTTCGTCATCCGTCCCATCGCTGACCATGGTGGCCGAGGTGCCAATGCAGATCGGGGGCCGCCCATCGGCGCAACGGTCACGCAAACGCCGGACAAGCACAGCCACGTCGGCCCCTTGGCGCCCGCGATAGGTGTGCAATTCATCCAGAACGATGAACTCCAGGCCCTTGGCGTTGCCGATCACCGTTTCGTCCAACTTGTCCTGCCGTGTCAGCAGCAACTCCAGCATCATGAAGTTGGTCAGCAAAACGTCGGGAGGGTTGGCTGCGACGGCCTGTCGGCTCTCGTCGTCCTCCTGGCCGGTGTAACGTTTCACGGCTGGCCGAAGATGCTCCGGCAATCCTGCCTGCTTGATGAAGCCGTCGATCTCTTTCATCTGGCTGTTAGCAAGCGCATTCATCGGATAAACGATGATCGCCCGGGTGCGTGCCGGTTCCCCGGCCTTTTTGGCCCGGATGATGGCGTCAATGATCGGCACGAAAAAGCACATTGACTTGCCCGATCCGGTGCCCGTCGTGACGATAAAGCTCTTGCCCTCACCGCCCTTGGCAATCGCTTCGGACTGGTGCGCATGAAATTGGATCGGCTGACCCTTGATGCGAAAAACCTGCGCGGTCAGCGGATCAAGCGCCCCTTCGTCCGCCAAAACCGCCGAGGTCTTTCCCGGCATGAACTGCGGGTTGAGCGACAGCAGGGCTGCGGGTTAGAAATGCCCGCCGTCATAGCGGGCATCGATGGCGGCCTTGAGGTCGGGCGCGAGAACCTTGCTGAAGGACCGTGAAAAGCTGGCATAGGTTTCGACCAAAGAGTGATCAAGATCAAATGCCTGCATCTAAACTCTCCCGACTAGCCCAAAACATCATACCTAGGCTGGACGCTATTCCGTGTCGCAGGGCGTGGCAACCGATGGTTGCTGGTAGGTACCGCCGTGGATCATGTCACCCAATTTTTGAATGCGGCGAATCGATGACCCGCGGCGCTATTTGGGCACTAGGCGTGTGAGAGCAGACGTGGTCGACGCGTCATTGTTGCACTTCTCGACTCCGGAACGGCTAGACGGCGTTTCTCGGCATGCATCCTCACGACACGCGTCAATGGAGGGCTGTCGATGCGACGCACAACATCTCTGCCGACATCTTCGACGCCATTTCTTAGACTTCGGCTTCAACGCCAGCGATGCTCATCGCCCCAACAGTCATTCTCGTCATGGGCATCATCATGCCTCAAATAGAACCCAGATGGCCCAGAGGTGCAGTTTTGAGGCGTCGTTAAGGGTCAACCAAGTATTCGGGAAACGTTGGAACTTGGGGCGATTGCCACAGATCACGCAGGTTCATCCGTCACAAGAGGCGCCAGCTTCTCAAAAAAATGCTTACAAATTGCTTACTTTTCGCGACATTCAGAACGCCTTCAAGAGCGTCGGTGCGCTAAGTCATTGAAATTCAATGGTGGGCGACCCTGGAATCGAACCAGGCGTGAGTCGCCTCGGGGGAGTTACAGTCCCCTGCCGCACCTTGCAGCTCGTCGCCCAACCTGCCGCGGGAAATAGACAAGGGTTTGACAAGCGTCAAGGGCGGATCTGTGCGTCTTTTGCCTTGCAAGAGTTGCCGGGCCGCGCGACATGGGTCAAGGGCAGCTGGCGAGGCGAAAATGAGTGGGACGACAAAACCGACCTGGGTCGTTGACAAGGAACGGGCAAAACGGGCCGAAGCGCGTGAAAGCGTGTGGTTGTTCGGTTTGCACGCCGTTCGCGACGCTTTGGTCAATCCGGCCCGGGAAAAATTGCGTCTGGTCTTGACAAAGAATGCCTATGATAAATTGCAAGCTGCCGTTGCAGATTGTGGTCTTGAGCCGGAAATTGTGGAGCCTCGCCATTTCGACGTGCCGATTTCGGCAGAATCTGTGCATCAAGGCGCAGCACTTGAAGTGCGCCCGCTGGCCTGGGGTACACTTGAAGATGTCTGTATTTCAGGCAAGGGGTTGCCACTGGTCGTCTGTCTTGATCGTGTGACTGACCCCCATAATGTCGGTGCGATCTTACGGTCGGCCGAGGTCTTCGGTGCCCGCGCCGTCGTGGCCCCAAGACACCATTCTGCGCCGGAAACCGGCGCATTGGCAAAGACTGCTTCAGGCGCACTAGAGCGGCAACCCTACCTTCGCGTCGCCAATCTGTCCGATGCGATGGCTGAATTGCATGCCATGGGATATTTGTTGATCGGGCTGGACGGCGACGGCTCGGTCAGCTTGGGCCAGGCGCTTGACCAGGCCGGCCAACGGGCGATTGCCCTTGTACTGGGGGCCGAGGGTCCGGGCTTGCGTGAAAAGACACGCGAGACTTGTGATATCATCGCGAAAATCCCGTTTCAGGGCGAATTCGGGTCGCTCAACGTGTCAAATGCGGCGGCAGTTGCGCTTTATGCCGCCTCGACACGCTGATGTGATGAAATGTTCGATCGAAGTGCTGGAAACCGTGCAGGCAAGAACCAATATATAGGGAGAAGGCTTGGCACGGAACGCCGCCTTCAGTTCACTGTCCCTCGTTCCGTACTTGCGCCCGACCCTTTGGATCGGGCGCATTTTTGTCGCAGGTTCACATGACCAATTCCGATGCAGAAATTCGCAGGATCCTGCAAGAAACCAAAGTGATCGCGCTTGTCGGCTGGTCGCCCAAGCCGGAGCGGCCCAGCCACGGTGTGGCGAATTTTCTTGTGCGTCGAGGCTATAAAGTCATTCCGGTCAATCCAGGTCAAAGCGGAAGGATTGCACCATGGGGCGAGAAAGTGCGCGAAAGTTTGGCCCAGATTGATGCCAAGGTGGACATGGTCGACATCTTTCGAAACACGGATGCGGTACCAATCGTTGTTGACGAGGCTTTGGCGCACCTCTCCGGGCTCAAGACGATCTGGATGCAATTGGGTGTGGTCCATGAAGGAGCTGCCGAGAAAGCGAGAGCCGCCGGAATTGCCGTGGTCATGAACCGCTGCCCGGCGATCGAAATTCCGCGTCTTTCAATGTGACCTTTCCCCGAAATTCGGGTGGCACATGGCGTCGAGTTGGGATATGCGCCCGGACCATGATTAGAATGGGAAGCTCCGATGAAAGCTGCTGTCATTACATTTCCCGGTTCGAACTGCGACCGTGACCTGGCCGTTGCCTTGGAGAAGGCTGGCTTCAGTGTGGCGCGGGTCTGGCACAAGGACCATGAGCTTCCGCACGGGATTGATCTCGTCGGGCTGCCGGGGGGCTTTTCCTTCGGCGATTACCTGCGTTGCGGTGCGATTGCCGCCCAATCGCCCATTGCTGCCGCTGTTTTGAAACATGTCGGACGCGGTGGATATGCTTTGGGGGTTTGCAACGGATTTCAGGTACTGACCGAGATGCGCCTGTTGCCGGGGGCGCTGATCCGCAATGCGGGGCTGAAGTTCTTGTGCAAGAAGGTTCGTTTGCGGGTTGCGACCACGCAATCGGCCTTTACGTCTGGCTACGGGCGTGGCCAGGAAATTGGCCTGCCGATTGCCCATCATGACGGAAATTACACGATCGACAACGAAGGGCTGACCGCATTGCGGGCTGAAGATCGCATTGCATTCACCTATTGCGAAAACCCCAATGGGGCGACGGGTGACATCGCTGGCGTTCTTTCTGCAAACCGGCGCGTTCTTGGCATGATGCCGCATCCCGAACGCGTCGTGGAAGCATCCCAGGGCGGCACGGATGGCGTGGGGATCTTCGTGAGCCTGATGGGCGGGATGGCGCTGGCCTGACAGGGCTTGGCCTACCATCGGCTTGAGGTGCGGGACCTGCAAGCCTAGACTTTTCGCATGGCGACACCGGCTTCCAATTCACCCAAATCAGATCGCATCATGCGCACTTCGCCCTGGCTGAAGCTGGTGGTGGCGGCACTGATCTTTGTGGCGATCGGTGTCGTTCTGGTGACCAACCGCTTTTTGTCCGAAAGGTTCACCGAAACAACGCGCAATCGGGCCGAGCTGCGCTTGGCGCTTTATTCCGGCAACATGATTTCAGAGCTGCAGCGGACATCGGTCGTACCACTTCTTCTGTCGCGCGATCCGGCGATTTCCGAGGCGCTGATGCAGGGAGACTTCTCGCGTACCACTCAAAGACTGATCCAGGTTCAGGCGGATATCGGGGTCGCCTCGATCTTGCTTTTGGACCGCGATGGCAGGACCGTTGGTGCAACCAATCGCAATATCCTTGGCACCAACTTCCGGTCGTCGAATGTCTTTCTGGATGCGCAGCGGTCAATGGATACGGTGTTCTCGTCGTCTGAGCGGGTTGGTGGCGGGTATGAATTCACTTATAGCCAGGCGATCATGATCGATGGCCAGCTGTTGGGCGTCATCGTCGTCGCCGTTGACCTGATGAAGTACGAACGGGCCTGGGCGGGGCTGCAGGATGTCGTTCTGGTGACCAACTCGGAAGGAACCGTGATTCTGGCGACCGAGCCGCGTTGGCGCGGCCAGTTGTTGGATGACGCAATTGCGTCGCACGAGGATCCATCGTCACTCGACAGGGCGCTGAGTCAGGCGCTGAATGTGACAACCGACTGGACCCGCAACAAACCTGATGCCTATCTGAAAGGGGTAGCCTTTCTGCGCACCGAGGCACGCGTGCCCTTTCGCGGCTGGCATATGATCACCTTTACGGCCTATGACTCGGTCCGCGAAAAGGTCAACGGGATCCTGGCGCTTGAGATCATGGGTTTTGCCATTTTGATGGCGCTGACCTTCTATGTCCTGTCCCGTCGCGCTTGGTCGCAGACCCTGACATTCCGCCGCGAATCTGCCGAGTTGCGGCAGTTGAACGATCGTCTGCAGCGAGAGATTGCCGAGCGGGAAAAGGTACAAAAAGACCTTGCAGTGGCTGAACTTACCTTGGCCCAAAGTTCCAAATTGGCAGCCCTGGGCGAGATGTCGGCAGCAGTCAGCCATGAGCTGAACCAGCCTTTGGCCGCGATGAAAACCTACCTTGCCGGGGCGCGGTTGTTGCTGCAGCGCAGGCGGCCGGATGAGGCATTGTCGTCCTTTCAGCGGATCGATGATCTGATCGACCGGATGGGCGCGATTACGCGGCAATTGAAAAGCTACGCGCGAAAGGGCGGTGAGGCTTTCGAGCCGGTGGACTTGCGCCAGTGCCTTTCTGCGGCCCTGGCGATGATGGAGCCGCAGTTGAAGCTGCGCGTCGTCAAGATTTCCCGCGCCCTGCCGCGTCGTCCGGTCATGGTGATGGCGGACCGGCTCAGGTTGGAGCAGGTGCTGATCAACCTTTTGCGGAACGCGCTGGATGCCACAAAGAATTCGGCCGAACCGCAGATTGATCTGATCCTGTCCGCAGGGGAAACCGCCACGCTTACGGTGCGCGACAATGGTCATGGCATCGAAAATCTCGAAGATCTGTTCGAGCCATTTTACACCACCAAGACCCCGGGCGAAGGCGTGGGGCTGGGACTTGCAATCTCGTCCGGGATTGTGACCGACCTTGGGGGCCGTCTGACGGCGCGCAACTCTGAACAGGGTGGCGCCGTATTTGAAATGCAACTGCCGATCCTCGGCACCGAAGTCAAAGCAGCAGAATGAGGAACCTATGGCCCGTGCAATGAAAGTGGCGATTGTCGATGACGAGGCCGATATGCGGCAGTCGATCAGCCAGTGGCTGGCCCTGTCGGGCTTTGACACTGAGACCTTTCCCAGTGCCGAGGATGCGTTGAAAGCGATCGGGCCGGAGTTTCCGGGTGTCGTGGTCAGTGATATCAAGATGCCGGGAATGGATGGGATGGCCTTTCTGAAACGGCTGATGGGGATGGACTCGGGGCTGCCCGTGATCCTGATCACCGGCCACGGCGATGTGCCGATGGCGGTCGAGGCGATGCGCGTCGGAGCCTATGACTTTCTGGAAAAGCCCTTCAACCCCGACCGGATGACCGAACTGGCCAAGAAGGCCACGCAGGCACGCCGCATGACGCTGGACAACCGGGCCTTGCGCAAGGAGCTTTCGGACGGTTCGGTCCTGATGAAAAAGCTTGTGGGCACGAGCCCGGTGATGGAGCGGCTGCGCGAGGATATTCTGGACCTGGGCCAGGCGGACAGCCATGTGCTGATCGATGGCGAGACGGGGACCGGCAAGACGCTGGTCGCCCATGCCCTGCACGCGGTGGGGCCAAGGGCGGGCAAGAAATTCGTCACGATCTCTTGCGCGGCCTGGTCAGAGGATCAGCTGGCCGCCAAGCTGTTCGGGCCGGGCGAAGATGGAGCCATTCCGTTGGTCGAAGAGGCCCGGGGCGGAACGGTCTGTCTGGAGGATGTCGAGGCCCTGAGCGGCGGTTTGCAGGCGCGGTTGTTGACGGTGATCAACGAGCAGGGCACGCCGCCCGAAACGCGGATCATCGCGATCTGCAATGATCATGCGCCAGACAAGACGGTGGAAGATGCCTTGCGGGCCGATCTTTACTATCGGTTGGGGGCGATGACGATCGTCCTGCCGCCCCTTAGAACGCGGGGCGAGGATATCCTGACCCTGTTCAACCGCATGTCGGAAGGATTTGCCGAGGAATATGGCTGCGACGCGCCGCAGGTCACGGCCCAGGAGGCGGCGCAGCTGTTGCAGGCCCCCTGGCCCGGCAATGTGCGTCAATTGGTCAATATCGCCGAGCGGGCCGTGCTGCAGAACCGGCGCGGGTCGGGGTCCATCGCCTCGCTTCTGATGGCCGATAACGAGGCGGCGGGGCCGACGCTGACCACGGAAGGCAAGCCGTTGAAGGATTATGTCGAAGCGTTCGAGCGCATGTTGATCGACAACACGATGCGGCGGCACAAAGGGTCGATCGTGGCGGTGATGGACGAATTGTGCCTGCCGCGCCGGACGCTGAACGAGAAGATGGCCAAGTACGGCTTGAGCCGAGGGGACTATGTCTGAGGTGATGTCCAAGTTTTGGACATCGTGTTTTTTCGTTTGTTCACAATGACTTGGAGATTTTTGTTAACCATATTGAAAGGTTTGACGTGCGGGGGCGGTGCGGTCAAGCGGCACCCGGCACACGCCGTGCGACGGTGAGCCAGATGCCGTCCCTGGCCCGGACGGTCAGATGGGCGACCGGCACGGGAACGCGGTCTGGCACGGGCGCAAAGGTAAAGGCCTGGGCCAGCATTGCCAGAAGCAGCACACCTTCGGCCATGGCAAAGCCCGCGCCGGTGCAGACGCGGGGCCCGGCGGAAAAAGGCATCCAGCCGTCGCGGGCATGGGCGCGGTTCGCCTCGGTCTGCCAGCGGGCGGGATCGAAGGCGTCGGGGTCCGGCCAGATGCGGTCGTGGCGGTGCAGATGCCAGGGCGACAGGACGACCTGGGCGCCGGGGACGAGATTGCGGTCGCGAAAAGCCTCGGGGCGCGTGTTCTGTCGCACCATCATGGGCACGGGCGGGTAAAGGCGCAGCACCTCGCGAAAGGTGTCGCGGGTGTATTTCAGCTTGGAGAGGTTGGAAAAACTGGGATCGGCCGCAAAAGCCGCGCCTTCGGCGGCAACTTTGGCCTGCACCTCGGGGTGGGTGGCCAGCAGATACAACCCCCAAGCCAAGGCTGAGGCCGAGGTTTCATGGCCTGCGAGAAAGAAGATCGCAACCTGATCGACCATTTCATCACTGTCAAAGAGCTGGCCCGTCACGGGATCGGGCGTTGTCATGATCTTGGTGGCAAGGTCATCGGGCGCGGTGCCAGCCGCAATGTCATCCTGCCGCGATTTGGTTAACCTTGTGATAAGCGCGCGGATGGTGCGGGCGGCGCGTCTGGTTTCGGCCCGGTGAAAGCGGGGGAACCAGCGCGGAATGGGCAGGAAGGCGGCCAGGTTGAGGATGGGTTGGCTGCGCTGATAGGCGCGAAATTCGGTGAATGTGGCGGCGGCGATGTCATTCTGGATCGGGATGGAAAAGAGGGTGCGGAAGATGACATCGGCCGCGACATGGGATGCGGGCCCCTCGATTTCCACGGTGCCCAGGGGTAGGCGGGCCACGGCGGCCTGGGCTGCGGCCAGCATGGCGGGGAAAGTGTCGCGCAGTCGCCCACCCTCGAAGGCGGGGTCGATGATGCGGCGCTGGCGTTTCCAGACCTCGCCATTGGTCACGAAAACCGAATTGCCAAGGAGGGGGCGCAGGCCCTCGGCGATGCGCAGGCTTTTGGGGAAATCGTCGGGGCGTTCGGTCAGGATGCGGGCGATCAGGGCGGGGTCGTTGACCAGGTAAGAGCGGAAGAAGGGGGTGCGAAACTCGGCCATCAGCGCGTGATAAAGGCGGGCGGGCTGGGCCGACAGGATATCGGCCCGGAAGAGGCGCAGGTAGGTCAGAAGCGAGACCTTGTCGGGCCGCGGTGTGGGTTTGGGCGGGATCATGTGGTGCGATACCCTGAGCGCGGGGTTTCGATGCGGGATTTCGACGGCGCGCGATTTTCGTAGCGTTGTTGCAGGGTTAGGGGGCCTGCGGTGATCTGGAAATAATCGTAATCGTCGGCCCCCCCGCTTAATGCGTCGAAGGCGCAGAGGTACTGGAAATGCAGGCGGAAGAAGCGCCAGCGCAGCGCCTTCCAGCGTTCCGGCGAAAGAGTTTGGGTGAAGGCGGCCGAAATGACCAGCGGCCAGCGTTTGTTTTCGGGCGCGACGCCCGTGACGGAAACGGGATCGCACAAAGCAAAAGCGCAGCCATCGCCGGGGGCGGTGACGTCGACCCAGGTCAGCTCATCCCGGGCCGAGAGATAGCGCAGATCGGCCCGCAGGCGGCGAGCGCGGGGCAGGAAAGAGATCATCGGCACGACCTGGCCAAGCGACAGGAAGGCGAGGGCGGGGCGGTCGGCGGGAAGCCCTTGGCGGATCAGATCGGCCAGGATCGACACAGCAAGATGGGCGCCGGAGGAATGGCCGACGACGAGGACTTCATCCAGCTCTTCGGTCAGGGCTTCGGCGATGGTGGTGCGGAACTGGGCCATGCGCGCCTCAAGCGCCGGTGGGTTGGCACCGAGGTTCTGGGCGGTAAAGGCATAGTCGTGCATCAGGTAATAGGCGTAAAGCCGGTTATCCTGGTCGCGGAAGGCACGCAGGAGCAAAACCGCCACGGCCAGAGCGGCCACAAGGGCCGGGGCGGGGTGGATCTGGGCACCCAGACGGTAGATGGCAAAGGCCGCCAGAAGGGCAATCGCGGCTTGCAAAAGCAGCATGGCGATGGGGTAAAGGGCGGCGATCATCGGGCCTTTGCGCAGGCGCATCAGGCGGAAAAGGGCACCGGTCAGGATATAGGCGGCGGCGGTGCGGATCAGTTGCAGATAGGTGGCCGCGATGCCTTGCTGCATCGAGGTGCGGACGATTTCGGACCAGACCAGAACCTCGACATCCGCCGTGGTGCCTGCAGGGCCGCTGACCTGCCAGCCATAGCGATCCTTGGTATTCTTCGGTTGCAAAGCAAGGGGATAGCCTGAAATCGCGGCCTGCGCGGCGCCTTCCTTGCGGTAAAGTTCGCGGTAGCGGCGCGGATGGATCGGGTCGTAGCCGGGGATATAGAACACCCGGCGACGAAAGGGTTTGGGGGCTGGACCTTGGGTCATGGCAGCATAATGGCCGGGGAAATTGCGGTGTCCAGTGGGGCTTTGTGACCCAGTGGTTAACGACCTACGAAGTACCTACAAAGCCTCTACAGATTTTCCTTGGTTTAAAGCGGGATGAATTTGCATGGAATCGAAAAACGCTGCCTCTCGCATTCGCTCGAACGCGCATTTCGATGAGGTTGTTTCCATGAAACCTCATCCCGCTCTAGCCTAGGTTGGCCAGGAACGGGACGTTTTCCAAAAGCCAGTAAGAAAACTGCGAAAACCCGCCCGTCAGCATCAAAAGGCCGATGGTCCAGAGGAGAAGGCCCATGAGCCGCTCGATCCGTTCCATATGGCGTTTGAGGAAGGTCATCAGGGGTGTCAGGCGGGGGAAGAAGGCGGCGACCAGAAGGAAGGGAATGCCAAGGCCGAGCGCATAGACGGCCAGAAGGGCGGTGCCCTTGGCCGCGCTGTGCTGTTGGGCGGCGATCGACAGGATGGCACCAAGCTGCGGGCCGATGCAGGGGGTCCAGCCAAAGGCGAAGGCCAGGCCCAGAAGATAGGCCCCCATCGCCGAGCCGCCGGTTTCGGGCGCAGCCAGGCGCAGGTCGCGGTTCAGGAACGGCAGGCGCAGAATGCCAAGGAAGTGCAGACCGAAGACCATCACGACAAGGGCCGAGATCGTCGCGAAGGTGGTGGAGTTCTGCAGGAAGAACGACCCGAAGGCCGAGGTGGTGAAGCCAAGGAGCAGGAACACGGTCGACAGGCCCAGCACAAAGAAGCAGGCGGCCAGAAGGGCC
>JAYSWK010000249.1:0-1850 GCA_043718085.1 Rhodobacterales bacterium | reverse complement strand
AAAGCGGGATGAATTTGCATGGAATCGAAAAACGCTGCCTCTCGCATTCGCTCGAACGCGCATTTCGATGAGTTTGTTTCCATGAAACCTCATCCCGCCCTAATGCGCAAAGACGCCGTCCATATTGGGAAAGCCCTTGATTTCAATGGGGTTTCCAGATGGGTCGCGAAAGAACATGGTCCATTGTTCGCCGGGTTCGCCCTGAAAGCGCACCGATGGGTCCAGCTCGAACGCCGCCATAAAAGGCGCGGGCGGCGTCAAGGTCGTGAACATGGATGGCAAGATGAAATGGGGTCAGCATGGCGGCCTCCGGTTTGGGGCAGGCTAGCGAAATGGCGGGCCGCGTGAAAGTCCCGCTTTGGGGCATGTCGCGTTCGCCAGGATACATGTCTCCACTTTGCCCCACGAGGCCGTGATTGCTTTGGCAAACGCGTTCGGGGGGCAAAGGGGCGGCAAGCTGACGCGACATGCTTTAGTGATTGCCCGAAGCGGCGGCCTGGCCTAGCTTGCAGCCGATAACAGGGAGGCTTCCATGCAACAGGGTTTTGACACTTTGGCCATTCACGCGGGCACAGCCCCGGATGCGGCAACGGGTGCGCGACAAATTCCGATCTATCAGACGACGGCCTATGTGTTTCGCGACAGCGATCATGCGGCGAAATTGTTCAATCTGCAGGAGGTGGGCTATATCTATTCCCGCCTGACCAACCCCACCGTGATGGCGCTGGCCAATCGCGTCGCGGCGCTGGAGGGCGGGGCCGGGGCGGTCTGCTGCTCGTCCGGCCATGCGGCCCAGCTGATGGCCCTGTTCCCGCTGATGCAGCCGGGCTGCAACGTGGTGGCATCCACCAGGCTTTACGGCGGCACGGTCCAGCAGTTCACCAATACGATCCGCAAGTTCGGCTGGTCGGCCAAGCTGGTGGATTTCGATGATCCCAAGGCGATTGCCGCAGCGATTGACGACAATACGCGCGCCTTGTTCTGCGAGACGATCTGCAACCCTGGCGGGGCGATCAGCGATCTGGACGCAATCGCGCGGGTGGCCGATCATGCGGGGATCCCGCTGATCGTGGACAACACGACCGCCACGCCCTGGCTGTGCAAGCCCATCGAGCACGGCGCCACGCTGGTCGTGCATTCGGCCACCAAATATCTGACCGGCAATGGCACGGTCACCGGCGGTATCGTGGTGGACAGCGGCAAGTTCGACTGGTCGGCCAGCGACAAGTTCCCTTCGCTATCCGCCCCCGAGCCCGCCTATCACGGGTTGCAGTTCCATGCGGCGCTGGGTGCCATGGCCTTTACCTTCCATTCCATCGCCGTGGGCCTGCGCGATCTGGGCATGACGATGAACCCGCAGGGCGCGCATTACACCTTGATGGGGATCGAAACCCTGTCGTTGCGCATGCAGCGCCACTGCGAGAACGCGCAGATCGTGGCCGAATGGCTGGAGGCCGATCCGCGGGTCGAGGCGGTGTCCTATCCGGGGCTGAAAAGCTCGGCCTATCACAACCTGGCCAAGATGATCGTGCCCAAGGGGGCGGGCGGATTGTTCACGGTGGCGCTGAAATCGGGCTATGAGGGTTGCGTCAAGTTCGTCGATAACCTCAAGCTGTTCAGCCATGTGGCCAATCTGGGCGACACCCGCAGCCTGGTGATCCACTCTGCCTCGACCACGCACCGGCAATTGTCGGATGCCCAGCGCGTGGCGGCGGGGGCTGCCCCCAATGTGGTGCGCCTGTCGATCGGGATCGAGGATGTAAAGGACATCATGGCCGATCTGGATCAGGCGCTGAGCATCGCATCGGCGTGATGGACGTGTAGGATGGGCAGGCCGACAAATTCGCTGG
>JAYSWK010000248.1:0-11913 GCA_043718085.1 Rhodobacterales bacterium | reverse complement strand
GATTGCGCTCCAATTCGCCCGCGGTCGCCGTCCACGACGGATTCACGACTTTCTGGATCACTTCGGTATTGCCGCGACGGGTCAATTCCTCGGTCAGGGGCACAGATGTGGGGTAAAGTTTGTACACCGACTGATCTTCGGACCAGAAATGCAGCGCGCGCGAGGTGATATCGACCAGAATCACCCCGTTGCGGGTGTTCGGGAAATAGTCCTGCCAATCGCGCAGCTTGAAGCTGGAAATGTTGGCCCGCGGCGCGGCAGAGGTCGTGGGCGTTTCAAACTCGGTCGAGTTGTTGAACGACTGCGCGCGAGCCGGCAGGGCGGCGGCAGCCAAACTGGCGGCCGTGGCACCCAGAAACAGGCGGCGGTTCAGCGGATTTCGGGTGGTGTCAGACATGCTCTGATCTCCTTGACGTGCTCTGGCCTGGCTTTTACAGGCAAACCGGGCCAGCCGCAATTCACGGCGCTGTCAGTGGCACATGTCTGCGAAGGGTTTTGCTGGCGGCAATCTTTCTGTAAGACGGAAGAAAATCAGACGAGCCCCAATGCGGGCCAATACGGGTGATGCATGATGGACCGACGTTCAGCACTTTTCCTTGGCGCCGCAGCAGTCGTGGCCGCTTGCTCGCGCGCACCTGAAGTTCCCACGGGGGCGGATGGCAAACCGCTGCCCCAGGTCTATGTCATCCAGCCCGGTTCGGAATCGACGATTTCCTTTCGGATGCTGGATGGGGTGAATGCCCTGCGGAAAGCCAAGGGCATGACCGAACTTGGCTTCAACGCCGAGCTGAACGCGGCTTCGGCAACCCATGCAAGGGATATGGCCGTGCAAAACCGACCCTGGCATTTCGGATCGGACGGGTCCTCGCCCCTGGGTCGGGCGCAAAGGGTCGGCTATGGTGGCAAGCTGATTGGCGAGCTGATTTCGGAAACCTTCGAGACCGAGCTTTTGACCCTGTCCAACTGGATGGGCCAGCAAGACACCCGTGAGGTGCTGATGGACCCACGCGCCACGGATTTCGGCTTTGCCTGGTTCCAGGAGACCAGCGGCAAGATCTGGTGGGTGGCCCTGATCGGTCAGGCCGGCGGCACATTTGCCATGCCCAATCCCAGCCTGGGTCGATAGGCCAGTCCGGGCAGTGCCTTAGGGAAAGATGTTGATCGGCGTGCCGGGCTGCACCATGGAATAGATCTCTTCGATCTGCTTGTCGCTGACGGCGATACAGCCCACGGTCCAGTTTCCACGGGACGAGCCGCGATTGTTGGCGCCGTGGATGAAGATATCCCCCCCAGGTTCCTTGTCCTGCGACTTGGCAAAGGCGCGGTCAGCGTCATTGGGATAGGAAATGCCAAGCGACAAATGATAGGCGGAATTCGGGTTGCGATGGCTGATCACATAGGCGCCCTCGGGCGTTTTGCCATCGCCTTCGAACTGTTTGGGGCCGATGGGATTGCCGCCAAGATGGATGTCATAGACCTTCAACACCTGGGCTCCGCGCAGAAGAAACATCTTGCCCTCGGCCTTGTGCACCTCAACCAGGGTCACGGCGGGGCCTCTGTAGGTCTTGAATTTCGACGAACCACAGCTTGCCAGCGTCAGCGACGCGATAAGGATGACGGCGATGCGAAGAAGGAATTTCATGGGCTGCCCGTTGTTTTTTCTGCGCTTTAGCCCAGATTTCACCGTCTGACCAGACGTAGCGGCAAGCGAATCCTCTCCCACGATGCAGGCAAGGGCGGTTCAGCACCCCGCAAAGTGTTTCGGGACATGGGCCTGGGCAATGATTCCAATCAGATCATCGCTTTGGTAGGCTGAGGCAGGCGACCAGCTCGACATGGGCCGACCAGCGGAATTGATCGACGACCTGCACCCAATCCAGCGAATATCCAGCACTTACAAGCAGTTTGGCATCGCGTGCAAAGGTGACGGGGTTGCAGGAAACCATGGCTATCCTGGCGACCTGGGCGGCAACCAGGGCAAGGGTCTGCGCCTCGGCACCGGCGCGGGGCGGGTCGATCACAACCGCGTCAATTTCCTTGAACTCGTCAGGCTCCAGCGGGCGGCGGAATAGGTCGCGGGTTTCAATCTTGATGCGGTGCAGACCGGTTGTGGCGCGGGCGGCCTTTTCCAGTGCCTGGGTCATGGCGGCGTCACCCTCGACGGCATGAACCTCGGCGCGCGCGGCCAGGGGAAGGGTAAAGGTGCCGCAACCGGCGAACAGGTCGATGATCCTTCGGGCCGGGCCGATCGCCAGGGACACGGCCTGCAAAAGCGCCTGTTCGCCCTCGAACGTGGCTTGCAAAAAGGCACCGGGCGGCGGGGCAACCAGGGCCGGGCCAAAGCGTTGCATGGGCTGGGCGCGCAGGGCGACCATCTCGCCATTCCAGGTCAGTCGGGCAAGGCCGTGCTGTTCGGCCAGGCGGGCAAGGTCAAGCTGCCCCAAGGCATCCACCGGCTTGCCACCGGATACAACGACATCGGGGCCGCCCAAGCTGCGCGTGACGGTCAGGGACATTTCCGATGACCGGGTGCCGCCGATTTGCACCAGCGCCTCCAGTGCGGGAAAAGTGGCGATCAGATCGGGATGCAACAGCTGGCAATGCGGCACCGGGATCAACAGATCCGAACCACGGGCGTGAAACCCCAAAAGCGTGCCGCCCCTGGTGCGACGCGCCGACAGGGTAGCGCGGCGGCGCGAGCGGGCCGGAGAGGTGAGAATGGGCCGGAACAGGGTCGAAATCCCCTGCCCGTCCAGCGCGCTTTTGACCACGGCCAGCTTCCAGTTCGCCACGAAGTCATCCGTGGCATGCTGCATCATGCAGCCACCGCAACTACGGGCATGAACGCAAGGCGGTTTGATCCGGGCCGTCGAAGGCGTCACGATGCGCGGGTTCAAAAGACGGTCGCCCTGCAATTCGCCCTCGACCACCTCGCCGGGCAAAACCTGCGGCACGAAAACCAGACCATCGGGGCCTTTGGCCATACCATCCCCAAGATGGCCCAGGCGGTCGATTGTTAGAATCATTCGGCGGCCTCCTCGATCTCGGTTCCGATGAAGCCACCCGATTGGCGGTTCCAATAGCGGGCGTAAAGGCCGCCATAGGCCAGCAATTCGCCATGGCTGCCCTGTTCGACGATGTGGCCGTCATCCAGCACGATGATGCGGTCCATCGCGGCAATGGTGGACAGACGGTGTGCAATGGCCAGAACGGTCTTGCCCTGCATCACCCGGTTCAACGCCGTCTGGATCGAGGCCTCGACCTCGCTGTCCAGCGCCGAGGTCGCCTCGTCCAACACCAGAATCGGCGCGTCTTTCAGGAAGGCGCGGGCCAAGGCGATGCGCTGACGCTGGCCACCGGACAGTTTCACGCCACGCTCGCCAAGGAAGGCATCATAGCCACGATTGCCGCTGTGGTCGCGCAGGCCCAGAATGAAATCATGCGCCTCAGCCGCGCGGGCCGCGGCGATCATCTGATCCTCGGTGGCGTCGGGATTGCCGTATAGGATATTGTCGCGCGCCGTGCGGTTGAACATCGACGTTTCCTGTGTGACCATGCCGATCTGGCTGCGCAAGCTTTCCTGCGTCACTGCCCGCACATCGACCCCGTCGATCAGAACTTGGCCTTTTTCGGCATCATAGAGCCTTAAAAGCAGCGCCACGAGCGTGGATTTGCCCGCACCGGATGCCCCCACGACCCCGATCTTTTCACCGGGCTCGATGGTCAGATCCAGACCATCGACGCCGCCCTTGCCATCCTCGGTCCGCCGGCCATAGGCGAAAGAGACGCCGCGCATCTCGACCTTTCCCTTGACGCGCGGCATGTCCACGGCGCCCGGCGCATCGGTCAGGGTATGGGGCGACGTCAGGGTGCGAATGCCATCCTCGACCTCGCCCAGATTGCCGAAGATCGACATGAGCGAGAAGGACACCCAGCCGGTCATCTGGCTAAGGCGAAAGGAGATGGTCCCGGCGGCGGCGATATCCCCTGCACTGGCCTGACCGTTGCGCCACAGCCAAAGCGTGCCCACGACCAGAAGAACCGGCAGCACCCCGGCAATTGCCGCCAGGATGAAACGGAACCACGACGAGATGATGCCATAGCCGATTGCCTTGGCGCGAAAACCAGCCATCGCCTCCAGCGCCACGCGGTCCTCATGGGCGGCATGGGCAAACAGCTTGACCGTCTTCATGTTGGTGACCGTATCGACGATCTGTCCGGTGACCATGGCCCGGGCAGCGGCGCGGGCAGCCGAGGCGCCGCGGATCTTGCGCAGGGAATGGCGGATAAAGACGTAATAGGCGGCGATCCACAACGCCAGCAGGGCCGCCAGCCGCAAATCAATCGTGGCCAGCAGCAGAACTGACCCCGTGACCGAGGACAATGCGAAAGCCGCCGTTTCGATCAGGCCAGCGACGACATCCGTCGTGGCCCGCGCCATCTGCATCTGCTTTTGTGCAATGCGCCCGGCAAAATCATTGTCAAAGAAGGTCACCGCCTGGCCCATGGTCCAGCGGTGCATCCGTGACAGAATCAGCGGAAACAGGTTGGGTTCCAGCCGGATCGCGGCGGCGGCGGTGTTCATGCCAAAGGATGCCGGGCGGATGATCAGGTAATAGACCGTGAAAACCAAGACCAAAGGGCCCAGGTCGGTGACGAAACCGGCCGGCGTTGTGGCGGCGACCGCATCCAGGATGCGCCCCAGCAACGTGGCCGACACCGCCTCGAACGACCCCACGACGGCTGACCACAGCGTCGCCCAGGCGATCCCCCACCAGGCGCCGCGCAACGCCCAGCGGAAGAACTCCCAGGTTTTGGTCGGCGGTTTGCCCTCGGCCACGGCGAAAGGCGGGATCATCGGGCCAAGGATCGGCGAAAAGCTCATTCAGCCGCCTCGTCCAGCCCGATGAAGCCACCCGTTTGCCGTGCCCAGAACCGTGCATAAAGGCCGTTCCTGGCCAAAAGGCCCGCGTGATTGCCCTCTTCGGCGACATGGCCGCCTTCCAGCACCACAATGCGGTCCATCGCGGCGATGGTTGACAGGCGGTGCGCAATGGCGATCACGGTCTTGCCTTCCATCACACTGAACAGCGCCTCCTGAATGGCTGCCTCGGCCTCCGAATCCAGGGCCGAGGTCGCCTCGTCCAGAATCAGAATGGGGGCATCTTTCAGAATCACACGGGCAAGCGCCACCCTTTGCCGCTGTCCGCCCGACAATTTCACCCCACGCTCACCGACATGTGCATCGTAACCCGTCCGGCCCTGCGGATCAGCCAGGGTCAGGATGAAGTCATGCGCCTCGGCCCGCTTGGCCGCGAGGATCATCTGCGCGTCGCTGGCATCGGGGCGGGCGTATTTGATATTGTCGCGGACCGACCGGTGCAAAAGGCTCGATTCCTGCTGAACCATGCCAATTTGCCGCCGCAAGCTTTCCTGCGTGACCGTGGTGATATCTTGCCCGTCGATGCGGATCTGGCCCTGCTCACTGTCGTAAAACCGCAGCATCAGCTTGACCAAAGTGGTCTTGCCCGCACCCGACCGCCCGACCAGCCCGATCTTTTCACCCGGCCGGATGGTCAGCGCGATCTGGTCCAGGCCTCCGGCCCCACGCCCATAATGATGCGAGACATGGTCGATCTCGATCAACCCGTCGCGAAAGTCGAGGGCTTGGGCATCCGCGACATCGGTCAGCTCGATCGGATGAGTGATCGTCTCCATCCCCTCTTGCACCACGCCCAGGTTTTCAAACAGGTTCGTGGTGGACCACATGATCCAATAGGTCATGTTGTTCAGCCGCAGCACCAGTGTCGTGGCCGCTGTGACCGTGCCGATGCTGGCCGAACCCTGATACCACAAGGAAAGTGCCCACCCGATCACAGCCACGATCAACAGACCGTTCAGCACCGTCAACGTGACATCCATCTTGGTGATGATGCGCATCTCGGCGGCGACGGTCTGGCGGGCATTCTCGATCGCCTCGCGGGCATAATCGCGCTCGCGTTCGTGATGGCCGGACAGCTTGACCGAATGGATATTGGTATAGGCATCGACCACCCGACCCGTGACGGCAGAACGTGCATCCGACGCCGCTTTTGACGCCGGACCGATGCGGCGCAGGGTCCAGCGCATCAGCAAAAGATAGGCGGCAAGCCAAACCAGCAGCGGCAAAAGCAACCGCAAATCGGCATCGGCCAACAGAAAGCCCGAACCGATCAGCATGACACTGGCAAAGGCCATGGCGTCAAACACCTGGAACACGGCCTCACCAGCGGCGGGCGGGGTCTGCATGATGCGGTTGGCAATGCGCCCCGCGAAATCGCTTTCGAACCAGCCGACAGGTTGGCGCAGCACATGGCTATGCGCGCGCCACCGGATCATGGTGCCGAAATTGACCAGAATCGTGTTGTGCAACAGCGCGACATGCACCCCACCAATTGCCGGGCGCAGGAACAGGATGACGGCCGCCACGGCCAGAATCTCGGTGCCATGGCTGGCCCAAACCTCGGCGGGCGTGCCGTTGGCCAGATAGTCGACCACATGGCCGACATACCAGATCATCGCCACGTCAAAGACGGCGTTGGCGATCGAGAATGCGCCCGTGGCCCAAAAGACCCGGTTGAAGGGGCGGATATAGTCCCTCAGAAACGGCCAAAGCTGGCGCGGCGGCGTGTCCGACTGAACATAGGGCGCATAGGGATCGATGAGGTTTTCGAAAAAGCGGAGCATGAGAAGGCCTGTGAACTGGCGTTGCGACTATGGGTAAGGCGGTTCCTTGACGGACCGCCCAAACGGGATCGGTCGGCTCAAAGCAGACGGATTATGATCCCGTGTTCCATGTCGCGCTCCTCTATGGTTCGTGGCGGGTGTTTAGCCCAAGGGGCCGGGCTTGTCACCCCTCAATCGTCGCTGCCGTGCAGCAAGTCGCCTTTGGAAAGGGTCAGGCCACTGGCAAGCCACCGTATTTGCAGGGTTTTCAGCCGCGCGCCCAGGGCCGGACCCTGAAGCGCGGGCATCAGATCGGCCGCGCTGACCGGAAAGCTGGATTGCGCGCCGCGCCGCGCCGCGCCATGCCAATCCAGCGGCAAGGCCGTTTCAAACAGCGCGGCCCGGCACAGGGTGACATCCTGGGCCACGACCTCGCCATGTGTCCAGCCCAGGGCGGCGGGACCCAGGGAGGAGCCTATTTCGTCTCTGATATGGCCGATTTCGACACCTTCCTGGCGTGACAGGCGCAGGTTTTCGGTCGAACCGCCCAGCACGGCCAACCGGCGCTGCCAGCGCGGCGGCAAAATGTCTTCCAGATGGATCAGCGGGGCCAAAGCGTGAAAGTCGGCACCCGGCAGGGCATGGGCCAGAACCCCGGTTTGCGCCATGGCGGCGACGGAGGGTGCAGGGTTTGGCGCGGCCAAAAGCTTGCGCATTTCGGCCCCGATGCGTTCGCGTGAGAGCTTGTCGATGCCATCCGCCAATGCGGCGCAGGCGGCCAGTCCGTCGGCATCGATGCCCTGCATCGGGTCGCCATAGACCGCGTGAAACCGAAAGAACCGCAAGATGCGCAGATAATCCTCGGCTATACGCTGATGCGCATTGCCCACAAAGCGCACCCGGCGGGCGCGCAGATCGTCGATCCCGCCCAACGGGTCCAGAACCTCGCCCGAAGGCAGGGCATAAAGCGCGTTCATGGTGAAATCGCGCCGCGCGGCGTCCTCGGCCAGATCGGACGTATAGGCCACCACTGCGCGACGGCCGTCGGTTTCCACATCGCGGCGCAGGGTTGTCACCTCGTGGGGAATGCTTTCGGCAATCACCGTCACAGTTCCATGGTCGATCCCTGTCGGAATGACCTTGAACCCGGCGTTTTCCGCAATATCAGAGACGATTTTCGGCGCTGCATCCGTGGCGATGTCGATATCGCCGACCGGGGCACCCAAAAGCGCATTGCGCACACAGCCCCCGACAAAATAGGCGCGATAGCCCGACAGACCCAGCGCCGCACACAACGCCTGTGTGCCACTGCGCCTGACCCATTCGTCCTGCAGGATCATGGCCCCGCCCTTTCCGCCAGCGCGCGCAAGATGCGGGCCGTGGCGCCCCAGATGTAATAGGGACCCCATGGAACAGCATAATAGCGGCGGAGCTGGCCGCGCCAATAGCGCCCTTCGATCACATAGCACGCCTTGTTCAGGACATGGGACAACGGGACGGTAAAGACTTCTTCAACCTCCTGCGGGTCGCGCCTGGGCTGAAAATCGTCTCTGACATGGCCCAGAATTGGCGTCACCTGAAACCCGGTCACGGTTTCATGCGGCGCCAGGACGCCCAGGATCGTCACATTGGTCGGGGAAAGGCCAATCTCCTCCTCGGCCTCGCGCAGGGCGGCTTGCACGGGCGGCTCGCCCGGCTCTTGCTTGCCGCCGGGAAAGGCGATCTGGCCCGGATGGTGTTTGAGATGCGAGGCGCGTTTGGTCAGGATCAAATCCTGGCCCCACAACGCCACCAGGACCGAGGCCGGCCGCAAAACGCGCCCCGGCGGCAGGGCGACCGGGGGATTAAGGTCAAAATCCGAAGACGGTCCCGCAGGCCGATCCAGCGCGGCATGCAGGCGCCCGACTGGATCTGGCCGCACAGAATCAGGCATCCTTGCCCTCGAACCCCAGGGTCTTGGGGTCAAATTCGTAATGTGCGCCGCAGAACTGGCAGTCGGCGGTCACGATACCCGCAGCCGTTGTCATCGTGGCGATATCGGATTGCGAATAGATCGACATCGTGCTGCGCACCTTGTCGGGCGAGCAGGAACAGCCAAACCGCACCGGCGTTGCATCGAAAACCCGCGGCTCTTCTTCGTGGAACAGGCGCACCAACAGGTCGGTGGGCGACACTGTGGGGCCGACAAGCTCGATCTCCTCGACCGTGTCCAACAGGATATTGGCGCGATTCCAGTTCTCGGCCTCATCCCCGGCCAGAATGTCGGTATGGGCCAAAAGCCCGCCTTCGCCGCTGCCCGCCTCGGCCGCAACCGTGCCGCCGACCGGAGGCATGTGTTGCAGCATGACGCCACCAGCCCGCCAGCGCGCGGGTTGGCCCGGGGTCTGGCTTTTGCCATAGGTCACGGCGAATCGCGTCGGCAGCTGTTCGGACTGGGCGAAATAGGTCTGCGCACAATCGGCCAGCGAGTTGCCTGCGATTGGGGTAAAGCCTTGATAAGGCACCATATCATTGCCCTGATCCAGCATGACGGCCATATAGCCGTCCCCGATTTGGCTGAACGGAGTGGCGGTGGCATCCAGACGGTCGACATCAAAACTGGCATAGGCACGGATGCGGGCCGGCTGGCCATCCTCGGCCGGGCCATAGTAGTCGGTCGCGATCAGCCGCGCCGGGCCCTTGCCGCGAATTTGCAGGCTCAGCTTCCAGCGCAGCTTGACGGTCTGGCCGATCAGCGCGGTCAGCAAGGTAGCCTCGGCCACCAGCGCCTCGATCTGCGGGGGATAGTGGTGCTGACGCAGCACCTCGCCCAGCACGCCATCCAGCCGCGCCACACGGCCGCGGATATCGGACCGATCAAGTTGAAAGGGCAGGACGGTATCGTCCCAGATGATTAGCGTGCCGGTCGTCATGAATAGTCCTGGAATTTCATAGGGGGGCGGGGTTTCCTAAGGGGGCCGTTCTTGGCATACCTCGCCTATATAGTCAGGGCAACCGGGCGACCAAGGGGGATGCATGATCAAGCGTTACGGCGAGGCCGTCAAGTCGGGCCAGATTTATCGCCGCCGCGCCGGTGTTTATGGGGTGTTGTTGGCGGGTGATGCCGTGCTTTTGACTCATCAGGCCGAACCGATCCCGGAATATCAGCTGCCCGGTGGCGGCATCGACCCAGGCGAAGCCCCCATCGCAGCCCTGCACCGCGAGGTTTACGAAGAGACCGGTTGGCATATCAGCCCCCCGCGACACATCGGCACCTACCGCCGGTTCACCTATATGCCCGAATACGACAAATGGGCCGAAAAGGTCTGCGCCATCTTTGTCGCGCGCCCGACCCTGTGCATGGGCCCGCCGTCCGAGGCCGGGCATCGCGCAATCTGGGCCAGCGCCGCCCAGGCCCTGCAGATCGTCACGAATGAAGGCGACCGCGCGATGCTGGCCCGCGCATTGGCTCAGGCCGGGCCAAGATAGTCGAAAATCAGGCCCGAGACATCGTCGGGAAAGTCGCGGCCATTGGCGTGACCGGCCAGATCCCATATCAGCGCCTCTAGCAGCTCGGCGCTGGGCAGATGGGCGGATTGGCGCAAAATGTCCAAAAACCCCTCGGTGCCCAGTTCGATGTCGTCAAGGTCGGGGCATTCCGTCACCCCGTCCGAAACAAGGAACAGACGGTCGCCCGGCAATAGCACGGTCGAAAAGCTTTGATAGGTGGCCCCCGGGATCAGGCCAATCGGCAACCCACCCTCGCCCAAAGGTTCGATCGCACCGCTGCGGCGCATCAGAACCGGGTGGGGATGGCCGGCCTGCACCATCTGCACCTGCCCGTTCAGCAAATCGACCTCGGCATAGGCCATGGTGAAATACTGCTCGACCTGGACGTCCTCGATCATCAGGCGGTTCAGCCGAAAGGCCACCTCATGCGGCGGCACGGCATCGCGCCCGCCTTCGGCATTCAGCGTCAGGGCGATGTTCTGATCGGGCGACCCGCCCGACAACAGCCCGGCCAGCCGCGCGGTCATCATGGCGCTGGCCACCCCATGGCCCGAAACATCGACCGAAAAGACCGCAATGCGGCGTTCGTCGATGACAAAGGACCCAACCAGATCGCCGCCGACATGGCCCGAAGGCTGCATCATGATCGACGCCGTCCCCAGACCAAAATCGCGAAACCGGTCGCGGATCAGGCTTTGCTGCAGCTTTTTCGCCTCGATCAGGTCGCGGTCCAGCGAATCATACAGTTTTTGCAGCTGATCCAGCGTGCTGCCGACCAGCCGATTCTTTTCAACCAGTTGCTGCTGCATGCCCACGATCCGCTCACCCGCCCGCAATCGCGCCCGCAGCTCGTCCGAATTGACCGGCTTGGCCAGAAAATCATCCGCCCCATGTTCCAGCCCATCGGCCACTTCGGCCTTTTCCGATTTCGAGGTGAGCAGGATGAAATAGCCATAACCTTCGCGCGGCAAGGCGCGAAAGGCGCGGCACAGATCCAGCCCCGTCATGCCCGGCATCATCCAATCCGACAGCACAATGTCAAAGGCATGGGCCTGACACAGGACCATGGCAGCCTCGCCGCTATCGGCTTCGGCCACCTGGTAACCCCAGCGCGCCAGCTGCACCGCCAGAATCCGGCGCTGGGCCTTGCTGTCATCGACGACCAGCACCCGTTTGCCCACCTCGGCGAAGGGCATTGTCTGTTCATCTTGCTGTGTCTTTGTAAGCGTCACCGCGGCCCGCCCGTCTGTTACCTAGGTCATTTGCCCAGCTACAGCTTAACGTCGGGTGAAGCCTAAAACCTTCTGTTCTTGAATTCCGCCGAATTACCTTTTGTTAAGCCGCGCGGACCAGAGTGTCGGCATGGGTAACTCAAAGGCCGCCGGGGGGCGGGGGGTGTGACATGATTGATTGGGACCGCGCACGGGAATTGCGCGCAGAAATCGGCGCTGATGATTTCGAAGAAGTGGCCGCCATGTTCCTGGACGAGGCGGACGAGGCTGTGGCCCGTCTGACGCCCGGCCTGACCGCCAAGGCGATCGAGGCTGATCTGCATTTTCTGAAAGGTGCGGCGCTGAACCTGGGCTTCACCACCCTGTCCGGCCTGTGCCAGGAGGGGGAGCGGCGCGCTGCCAGCGGCGACACGAATGTCGATCTGGACGCCGTGCGCCGCGTCTATCTGGACAGCAAATCAGCCTTTGCGACCGGTCTGACCCAGGC